>JAKSCY010000748.1 GCA_022360355.1 Chlorobiales bacterium | reverse complement strand
GGTATTGATGCGAACGCATTGACAAAGCCAAAAAGATTTTTCGGTGCAGCAAGAAATATTGAAGAGGGAGGCAGTCTGACCATCATAGCGACTGCACTTGTCGATACCGGTTCAAGGATGGACGACGTTATTTTCGAAGAGTTCAAGGGGACGGGAAATATGGAACTTGTGCTTGACAGGCGTCTTTCGGAGCGTCGTATTTTCCCGGCAATAGACATTTTACGTTCCGGTACCCGAAAGGAGGAACTGCTTTTCTCCCAGGAAGAGCTCTCCAGAACATGGCTGTTGCGTAAATATCTCGCGGACAAAAATCCGATCGAATGCATGGAGTTCATGCGCGAAAAGATTGTCGAAACAAAAGATAACAGGGAGTTCTTCAAGTATATGAACGCCTGAGGAGTCAGTTTGCAGTTCTCAGTCGGCAAGTTGGCAGTGTTGTATTGAACTCCGAAAAAGAAGAAAAACCGGAAATCGGGGTCGGGATCGGTATTCGGGGTCGAATTGAAGAAATATTGTTTTTTGTTGAACCGGTGGAAGGAACGAGATCGTATTCGTACTCAGCGAAGCGGTACTCGTAATCGGCAGTTCAAGCTTGTTGCGGGATCCCTTCCCGGCTTTGGAACTTTCATGTTAAGGCATAAAGTTGTAAATTTTTCTTTGCCTCCTGATCATTTACTGTAGTTTTGAGCTTTTTACAAGGATGTTTGCATTTTATGGGGGCAGCCCGTATATTATTGGCCTTTAAAACAAGAGTAAAGTCGTTACTATATGCCTTGCGGAAAGAAAAGAAAACGTCATAAGATGGCGGTGCACAAACGCAAAAAGATGCGTCGTAAAAACCGTCATAAGAAGCGCTTGAGATACCAGAACAAATAACGATCTGGCTACATTCTGTTTTATATAGGAGAGTACGGTTGAGAATATAGCTCAGTTGGTAGAGCAACTGCCTTTTAAGCAGTGGGTCGAAGGTTCGAGTCCTTCTATTCTCACGATTCGGTACAGGTGTCTTGACTGGATGTACCGTTATTTTCGGAGCCCGAGTGGTGGAATTGGTAGACACACTATCTTGAGGGGGTAGCGCCGAAAGGTGTAGGAGTTCGAATCTCCTCTCGGGCACATCGTAATATCTTTTTTTACTGGCCGCTTGAAGCGGCTTTTTTTGTGATACCCTTTAACCTGGTACCACCACAGTGGGTTTTCTGAAAGCATATATCCGTGCAATCGATATGTTCACCGAACGTTCGGGCGGTGTCGTCAGCTGGCTGGCTCTTCTGCTGGTTGTGGTTGTGGTTTATGATGTTTTTACCCGTTATGTGCTTTCAGCAAGCAGCGTTGCTGTGCAGGAGCTGGAATGGCATATTTTCGCTCTTTTGTTTCTTCTTGCCGCGTCCTACACACTGAAACATAACAGGCATGTCCGGGTCGATGTTTTTTATGTCCGGTTGACCAGAAAACAACAGGCAATGGTGGACATCATGGGCGGCATATTTTTTCTTCTCCCCTTTACATTGGTTATCATTTTTACTTCATGGTCATATGTAAGCAGCTCGTTTTTCATTCTTGAGTCGTCGCCCGACCCGGGAGGGCTCCCGTACCGGTTTGTGCTGAAAGCCGCCATACCTCTTGGTTTCATGCTTTTTCTGGTTCAGGGGGTTGCCGAGATTTTTCGTTCCGTTCTTGTCATAACGGATAAACCGGATAAGGGGTAATCAGCGATGGAAATGCTTCCCTTTATCATGTTTGCGGCAGTGTTTCTCATGCTGCTGCTTGGATATCCGGTTGCCTTGACGCTTGGCGGCGTTTCGGTTATTTTTGGCATTTTGGCTTTCGGGACGGATTTTTTTTCGTTGCTACCGCTCAGGATTTGGGGAACGATGACGAACTACGTGCTTCTGGCGGTTCCCCTGTTTGTTTTTATGGGGGTTATGCTTGAGAAATCGGGTATTGCCGAGAAACTTCTGGAAACTATGGGAATGCTTTTCGGTCGTTTTCGCGGAGGGCTGGCAATTTCGGTGGTTATTGTCGGGGGATTGCTGGCTGCTTCAACAGGTATTGTCGGTGCAACGGTAGTTACCATGGGGTTGATGAGTCTTCCCGCCATGCTGAAAAGAGGATATGACCCTGAACTTGCTACCGGGACGATAGCTGCTTCGGGTACACTCGGCCAAATAATTCCTCCAAGTATTGTGCTGGTTCTTCTGGGCAGTACTCTTAACGTTTCGGTTGGAGATATGTTTATCGGTGCAATAGTGCCGGGTTTTCTTCTCGTATGCTTGTATCTGCTTTACATTACAGGGCTTGGTGTTTTCCGTCCTGAGCTGATGCCCGCAATGCCCGTTGCGGAAATCCAGGCTTTTAAAGGCGACAAGCCCTGGAAAACCATTGTCGAGGCTTTCGTTATTCCATTTATGCTGGTTATTGCGGTGCTCGGTTCAATTTTCGCAGGGATCGCCTCGCCCACAGAAGCTGCTGCAATAGGGGCTTTCGGTGCCTTGCTGCTGACATTGTTTCAACGCAAGCTTTCGCTTGATGTGTTGAAATCAGTGATGCGTGAGACCACGTGGCTCACTTCGATGGTGTTTATCATTCTTGTAGGGGCAAGCGCGTTCGCTCTGGTTTTCAGGGGCATGGATGGGGATCGCTATCTGTCCGAGATGATTGTTCAGGCAAATTTGCAGCCGGAACTTTTCTTGGTCATTGTTATGACAGGCGTGTTTATTGCCGGTTTTTTTATTGATTTCATAGAAATCATTTTCATTGTCGTTCCTGTTGTCGCACCGATATTCACGCTATTCGGGGTTGATCTTTTATGGGTGGGCGTGCTGCTTGCCATGAACCTTCAGGCTTCTTTTTTGACTCCTCCTTTTGGATTTTCACTGTTTTACCTCAAAGGCGTTGTCCCAAAAGAAGTAACCACCGGTCACCTCTACCGTGGGATCATACCGTTCATCATTATTCAGTTTATCGTACTGGTGCTGGTTATTCTGTTTCCCGAACTGGTTACCCTGTTGCCGGAAGTGTTGTCGGGAAGATAGCATGAGGTCGTGAAAAATTTTTTGACGCCGATACCGATTCCGACGCCGAATCCCGAAAAAAGAGAATCGGAAATCGGGGTCGGTATCGGGTTTCAGGGTCGGACCAGTTTTCCACCTTCTGTGATCTTTAGGGCAGATTTCATGAGTATTTCAGTTTACAGATTTTTCGTATAGTAGATTTTTTCCGAAATATCCGCCCATGGCGTTATCTGGTTGCGGAAAGAAGTATATGCATCGTAAACATTTCTGCTCTGCGGGTCGCTACGGACAATCTCCCCGATAACCTCCTCTGAATAGGAACGTAATTGCTCGAGTACTTCGGAAGGGAACGGTCTAAGATCGACGTTCTCCTCATGGATGAGTTTCTGAAGGTAAAGATTGTTCCGGGATTCGAACTCGCAAAGCATCCAGTGATGTACCTTTGCGGCGGCATTGCGGACAATCTGCTGCAGATCAGAGGGAAGTTTTGAAAAAGCGCCTTTGTTGATGAAGAATTCCAGGTTGGGGCCGGGTTCATGCCAGCCGGGGTAGTAATAGTAGCGAGCTACCTTGTAAAAGCCCATCATATAGTCGTGATATGGTCCGATCCATTCTGTTGCGTCGATGACTCCACGCTCGAGATTGGTATAGATTTCACTACCTGCCGACAATACCGCAGAACCTCCGGCTTTCGATATTACCTTGCCGCCGAGGCCCGGGATTCTCATTTTGAGACCTTTCAGATCATTGACGGAATTGATCTCCTTGTTGAACCAGCCCCCCATCTGTATTCCTGTATTGCCGCCCGGCAAAGGGAGGAGATTGAAGGGAGCGTAAACTTTTTCCCAGAGTTCGAGTCCTCCTCCACTTATGATCCAGGCATTCATCTGTTGCGGGTTCATTCCGAAAGGAACAGCCGCGAAAAACTGTGCAGCAGGTATTTTCCCTGCCCAGTAGTACGATGCACCATGGCCGATTTCAGCAGTTCCCTGGCTTACAGCATCAAAGGCCTCTAAGGCCGGAACAAGTTCTCCGCCACCATATACCTGAATTTCAAGTTGCTCGTTAGTCATCTCTTTTACCCATTGGGCAAACAGCTTCGGCCCTTCCTGCAGCACCGGCAATGTCGGCGGCCAGGTAGTGAGCATTTTCCATCGAAATTTTTTGCCGGTTTGAACGGCAGGGGCATGTACAGGTTCTGAAGAGGGTTCGCTGCATCCGGCTGCTATTACAGGAGAGCTCAAGGCCAATGATGCCGTCCCGGCCTGCAGTGAACGTTTGAGAAAATCTCTTCTTGACTGATTCTTCATGGAACATCAGATTTTAGGAGTTGCGGATGATTAAACTTTGTAGTATAAACATAGTGTAAAAAAAATTGTTACTTGAAATTAAGGGTACCTCTATTTATTGTCATGAGCGGTTCAAGTGCAAGGTGAACGGAGCGCAGAAACCCTCTCCTATCCGCTCAACGAGGCAATTGAAGCGCGGAATAAATAAATCGAGATGCCCTTAAGTGTTCAGTGTCCTGGAACTTCGGGATGGATAACCAACGAGATTAAACAAGGTTCATGGAAATAGCTGTTTGCATCAACCGTGTGCCTGACACAGGTTCGAGAATAGATGTTCAGAATGGTATTGTGGACGCTTCGCGTCTCAACATGGTGCTGAACCCATATGACGAGTATGCAATAGAAGAAGCTGTCAGGCTCAAGGAACTGCGTGCCGGTCTAACCGTCACGGCTTTTTCTGCCGGGGGGAAAAAGCGTTACGATGTTCTCCGCAAAGCCCTGGCAATGGGGGCTGACCAGGTCTGTCTGGCAGAAGGCGGAAGCAATGAGGACTCTTATCTTGTCGCGGCAAGCCTCTGCAAGGCAATCAGGTCACACTATTCCGGGCTTCCCGATCTTGTTTTCTGTGGCAGGGAGTCCTCGGACAGTAACCGTGCTCAGGTTCCTCTCATGCTTGCTGAAATGCTTGGCGCGGCTGCCGTAAGTGATGTGACAAAGCTGACAATGTATGAAGGCGGGCTGAGGGTATGGCGTGAAATAGAGGGGGGTGTCGAGGAGTATATGCTGTATACCCCGGCGGTGATAAGTACCGAAAAAGGGCTGAATGTCCCAAGGAAAACCAATATTAAGGCTGTGATGAAAGCCCGGAAACAAACGGTTTTGCACCTTGACGGTTCGGTTGAAAAGACCCCTGGAGTGTTGTACAAGGACTTTTCTCCCGTAAGCCGTGAAAGAAACTGCAGATTTTCGGAAACCGCTGAAGACCTTGTCCGTGTGCTGTATAAGGAAAGGAGGTGGGGATAAACGATGAGCTTTTTCGTGATTCTTGAACAGAGACAGGGGGTTATCAAGGAGGCTGCTGTCGATGTATGGCGTACCGTCCAGCATCTTGCACAGGTTTCGGGGGGGAAAGAGGTTTACGGAGCAGTTATGGGTGATGTCGATACGGATCTCATCAAAGGCAGGTGTGCTGGAAAAGGGCAGGTATATATTGTGAGAGACAAGGCTTTTCATGAGTATGCCCCACAAGCATATGCCGGAACAATAGTGGAAATGATCAGGAGTACAGGTTCGGAAAACATTTTTCTTGCCAATACGGCAATGGGCAGGGATCTGGCCCCGCGCGTCGCTATGAGACTGGATGCGGCTCTTGCATCGAACTGCATTGTCGATGCTGAGAGCGCCGGTGTATTGAAAGCAGTGACCACAATGTATGCCGGTACCGTCTCGGCAGTGATACAGGGCTTGAGGAACAGGGTAGTATATAGCCTGGCGCCAAGGGTATGCCGCTTTGAAGAGCCCTTTCCCTTTGAAAACAAGGTTGAAGTGCTTGATGCTAAGGGCGTGAACGTGAGTGATTCCATAGGTAATCCGGTTCTGAAGGAGATTATCTATCATACAGGAAGAAAAGATATTGCCGAAGCGGATATTGTAGTTGCAGGCGGCAGGGGAGTCGGCAGCAATGAAAACTTTGCCATGCTCGAGTCACTGGCTGATGTTCTTGGAGGGGCAGTCGGTGCGAGCCGCTCGGCAGTCGATGACGGGTGGCGTCCGCATGCCGACCAGATTGGACAGACAGGTAAAAGCATTGCTCCGAAGCTTTACATCGCATGTGGTATCTCCGGTGCTCCACAACATCTTGCAGGGATTACCGGTGCTGAAACGGTTGTTGCGATAAACTGCGACAGGGACGCTCCGATATTCAAGGCTGCGGATTACGGAATTGTCGGCGACATTGCCGATGTCGTGCCGCAACTGGAAAGAGCCATTTGTGGCTTTCAACGCGTGAAATGATTTATGTGGTTTTATTGTTAGTTGATTTTGTTTGGTGAAGCTGCGACCTTTCCGGATTGTGGTGATGGTTGGAACAGGAATAAAAAGTAGTTCAGATGGATAAACTAAAGGTCGATATACTTGGGCTGTCAACCAGCCCGCATACCAACGGGGCATATGCGCTTATTCTTTATGAGGTAGAGGGCAAGAGGAAGCTTCCGATCATTATCGGTGGATTCGAGGCACAGGCTATTGCGTTGAAGCTCGAAAATATAAAGCCTCCCAGGCCGTTTACTCATGACCTGTTTAAAACAATCGCCGAAACTTTCAATCTGAGTGTGAAAGAGGTATTCATAGATGAGCTGCATAACGAAACGTTCTATGCGAAGGTTTGCTGTGAAATGAATGGTGAAGTTCATGAGATCGATGCAAGGCCCAGCGATGCTATCGCTATAGCGGTACGATTCGGGGCTCCGATATTTGTATCCGAAGAGATTATGAATGAGGCCGGAATCAGGGAGGAACAGCAGGAAGAAGCCGGAGTGACGGAAACGGAGCCGGGCGCTCCGAAAGAGGTCTCAGGCAAGGCAGAGTCTTCACTCAACGATTTGCAGAAAATGCTTGAGGATGCCATTAAGCGCGAAGATTACGAGGAAGCTGCTCGCCTGCGTGACAAGATAACCCGCCTTAAAGGCAGTTCATAGGTACATATCACACTGTGACATAAACAAAAAAAAGGAGGCTTCGAAAAGCCTCCTTTTTTGCTGGTAAGAATTCTTGTTACTTCTTAAAGATTGATTCTCAGACCGAGCAGTGCGCTGTGGCTTGAAACAGTAGCGTTCTCTGCTTCAAAAATGTTGAGATCATCAAGTGTGAACTCGGTTGTCGAGAAGTAGCGATAGCGGGCATCGATCATGACATCGTCAGCAACTGGAAGAGCAAGACCTGCACCAACCTGGTAAGCAAAAGTGGTTGCATGCTCTGTGTAATCCGGGCTGCCGAGAAGACCGTAGCTGATGTCGTCAAAAGAGACTCTGGCAACACCAACGCCTGCGGTACCATACAATTCAACGCCACCGAGGTCGATGTCATAGTAGCCGTTTGCAAGCAAGGAAAGAACTTTAAGATCTCCTTCCATTGAAACAGGAAGCGCCACGCCATCAATTGTTATGTTGTTCAGATCACCCGACTGGTAACCCAGCTCACCTTCAACCCGGTAAGAACCGTAATCGCAACCGAAGGCACCAAGAAGGGTTATGCCTGAATCGAAATCAGCGTCAACAGACGGGTAGGGAATCACGTACTCGTAAGCCGGATCAAAAGTAACATCCTGAAGCCACACAATACCGATGTTGCCGCTAACGTATTTGTCTGCGCTGAAACCGGAGGCGGACCACATGACCGCAACCAGAAAAACAGCAAGAAGTGAAAGTGCTTTTTTCATTGTTGTCTCCATTTGTTTGTAGGAACTGGTTAGGAAAAGTTGCAAATAAGGGCTAAGCCCTTGTAATACATCACCAATATAAGGGATTTTTTCGATGATTCATAGAAGAATTAAATTGTTTGTTACCTGTTTTGCTATTGGGCAAACTGACCAAAGCTGAAGATAAATTTCCATCCTTGGTTATCTTCGCCGGGGTTACTTGCAACAGGATCGAACCCGTAGCCGTAGTCCAGCCCGATCAGCCCGATAATCGGAAGGTAAAACCTCAGCCCGAGCCCGGCCGATCTTTTCAGGTCGCTGTAGTCAATGTCTTCAAACGAACCCCACAGGTTGCCGGCTTCGACGAATAAAAGTGCGTAAACACTTGCTGTTGGCGACAGTGTAAGCGGATAACGGAGTTCTGTTGCGAATTTCGAATACACTCTTCCCGTGTACAAGTCGGTATCATTATTCAGCACGCCGAGGGCGCGATCATCATAGCCGCGTAACGGAACGGTGGAAAGCGATGAAAGCCCGCTCCCGCCCATGTAAAAGGAGTCTGTATAAGGGATATAGTCGTCGTCACTGAATGTGTCGAGGTAGCCGTGCTGGGTGGCAAGGTTAAGCACCAGATCACCTCCAAGCGGCACATACCAGCTTGAGTTACCGATGAATTTGTAGAAATCGACGCTTCCCGGCAACGGTCCTCCTGCAAGTTGCGCAGATATCCAGTTCTTGCTCCCCCTGCGGGGATATACCGGGTTGTC
>JAKSCY010000639.1 GCA_022360355.1 Chlorobiales bacterium | reverse complement strand
TCCTGCTGCACATGCCCTCCTTTTTCACCGGCCTTTTTGCAGGCATTTCCAATATCCATAAAAATCCACGGCACGTTTCATATCCAATACCGGGATTTCAAACCAGCCAACCTGATTATGTTGTAAACCCATAATGACTGCCCTTTCCTGCTTTGCCTGAAAAATTCTGCGGTTTCACCTTCCGTACGGGTCCCTATGCCGTGCAACACCCGGAAAACGAAAGCCCTCTTCCCGCCGCCTGTGCAGAAAATCTAACACATTCCTCTTTGCAATAAGTTCACATTCATGGATTAATGCTGTCAACCATTTCAGTAACCGAACGAAATTCCGGCAAGAAGCACGTCGGAATTAATACCTCTGTTGGGTTCGCTGAAACCTGCATTGGAAAGATGCCGGAAACGGTAGCCTGCATTCAACGCGACATTGCGGGTCAGCTCAAACTGCAGGCCTGCACCGAACTGACTGATAAAGTTAAATCCCCCGTCACCCTGTTCCACGGTATCGATACTGAGGTACGCAGGACCTGAACTGATCTCTCCGAAGATCGAAACACCGTCCGTCACCGGAGTTATATAACGGAAGCCGACATTGAAGCCTGCCTCAACACCTTCCTCGGGAGCAACGATGGTATTTAAAAACGGCTCTACACCGAACTGAAGCTCCGCAGGTCCCCGTACTCCGACAAGTGCGTTGATATCAAACCCGAACCGCACGGAAAAAGGTATGATCTCAAGGTTATCATTACCCTTCAATTCCCCCCATCCATAGCCCGATGAGAAAGTAAGTTCGTTGAAGCGGACACGTTGAGAACGTTGCTCAGTTGCCGCCGCCCCGGGCTCTGTCTTTGCAAAAGATACTTCCGGAAAGAGAATTAACGTAGAAATGACAATTGCTGAAATGATTGTTTTACGAATGAACATCTCTCAGGGATTTTATGTAGAAAAAAGCTGTGTTTGCAACCTGAAAGTATACAAAAACCCTGGAGAAAAAGCACATGGCAACGCTTTAAGCCGCAATTGCTATCCGCTTACAATCTTCTTACATTGTTGTTTGGTTTTCATGCAGAAAAAGGGCACCGCCCTCATTTTACCGGAGTATCAGCATCGTTATGAATTACCTCACAAAGACCGTCATCCGGGAGACAACCGGGCCGATCCAGATTATCGATATAACTGCCGAAGTCAGGGGAGCCGTTGCATCCTGCAGACTGGAAAAGGGACAGGTAACCCTTGTGAGCCGTCACACAACCGCGTTCATCAACATAAATGAACAGGAACCCGGACTGCTTGAGGACATGGTCACCTTCCTTAAACGCCTTGTACCGAAGGACGGCGACTACAAACACAATATTACATCAGTCGACGGGCGCGACAACGCCCACTCGCATCTCATGGGTCTTTTCATGAACAGTTCCGAAACCATCCCTTTCGAATCCGGCAAACTCCTTCTGGGCGAGTGGCAGTC
>JAKSCY010000423.1 GCA_022360355.1 Chlorobiales bacterium | reverse complement strand
GACAAGCCCTCCTGCGTCTACACCGTGGGGCCCCGGGTCGATCCCCTGGAACTGATGCCGTCCCTCCAGGAAACCCTCCTGGCCATGGGCCTGGACGTGCTCTATATCAACCACGAGTTTTTCCAGTCCCAGTACGAGGTCAACGGCCGCCACACCCAGGCCCTGACCATGGCCGACCAGACCTTCACCTTCAAGACGGTCTGCAAGGACATCGCTTTTTTAAAGGGCCTTCTTCTGACCTTCATGGGCCGGCCCAAGGACGAGCTGGGCGGGAGCGGCTACCACGTTCATTTCTCCGTCAACGACAAGAGCGGTCAAAATCTGTTCGAGGACAAGGACGATAAGGCCGGCCTGTCCAAGATGGCCCGGCAGTTCATTGCCGGGCAGTTGGCCCACGCCAAGGGCATGGCCCCCTTCCTGGCCCCCAACATCAACTCCTACAAGCGTTACGTTCCCGACTCCTTCGCCCCCTACTATATCGCCTGGGGGATGGACAACCGGACCACCTACGTCCGGATTCCCCGGGAGCGGGGCCCGGCCACCAGGGTCGAGAACCGGGCCGGCTGCGCCTCGGCCAACCCCTACCTCCTCATCGCCGTGACCCTGCTGGCCGGCCTGGACGGGATAAACTCCGGCCTGGACCCCGGGGAGCCCTACGTGGGAGACGTCTACCAGGACGACTCGGGCCGCTACGAGACGGTCCCCTTCTACCTCCACGAGGCGGTTCAGGAGCTTCAGAAGGACGAGGCCCTGTGCGCGGCCATCGGCCCGGAGATCGTCCGCAACTTCACCACCATGAAGCTGGCCGAGGCCGAGAAGTTCAGGACCCATGTCACGGGCTGGGAGTTCAATGAGTACTCCTATCACCTCTAAGACAAGGTACTGGGCGGCCTTCATGAGCTATCCGGGATAAAAGGGGGTGGGGTTATGTGTGGCATAGCCGGATTTATCGCCAATGATTCATCCACCCTGGGGGGCGACCTCAACCGGATGTTGAGGAAGCTGATCCACCGGGGGACGGACGCCACCGGGGTGGCCTTCTACGAGAACCGGGACCACGTCAAGCTCCGGGTGGCCCTCTCCAGGCCGGAGGCGGAGGCGGAGCTCAAGGCCCTGGTGGAGGCTCGGGCCAGGATCATCGACTCCCGGACCTACCAGGGCAAGGGGGTCTACACCTTTTATGAGGCCTCGCTTTCGATGGACCCGGGGGCGATCCAGGAGCTCAACTGGGAGCTGGACTCCCACCCCGACCTTTGCGTCCACTCCATCGGCCCCAGGATAAGTATCTACAAGGACGAGGGCTCGGCCGCCGAGCTGGCCCAGCGCCACGAGATCGCGCCCGGGCCCTGCAGCCACGGCATCGGCCACGTCCGGCTGGCCACCGAGAGCGTGGAGAACATCAACCTGGCCCACCCCTTTACCTCCTACCTCCTGCCCGAGCTTGCCCTGGTCCACAACGGCCAGTTCACCAACTACTTCAACATGCGTCGCTCCCTGGAGGCCAAGGGGATCAGGTTCAAGACCACCAACGACTCGGAGATGGCGGCTCACTTCATCGCCTGGCAGATGACGGACAAGGGGCTCTCCCTGGAGGAGGCCCTCAACCTGGGTTTGGACACCTTTGACGGGGTCTTCACTTTGCTGGTGGCCACAGACAACATGATCGGGGCCCTTCGGGACCGGCTGGGGATCAAGCCCATGGTCTACTTCAGGCAGGAGGAGGGCCGGGTCCTCTTCGGCTCGGAGCAGATCTGTCTGACCCCCATCGTGGACGACGTTTTTGCCACCGAGATGGAGCCGGGAGAGGTGAAAACATGGTCCGTCTGAACATCAAGGGGATGTCCAGCCGGGAGGTCAACGCCAAGCTCCGGGAGCTGACCGGGGCCGAGGAGGAGATCGTCATCGAGCATCCCGACTCGGTCCACAACCTGGGCGCGGCCCTTAAGGGCCAGGTCCGGATTGTGGTCGAGGGCTCCACCGGCTTCTACACCGGCGGCTTCCTGGAAGGTCCGACCATGGTCATCAAGGGCAACACCGGCTGGTACACCGGGGACAACATGACCGCCGGAGAGATCATCGTCGAGATGAACACCGGCTCCAACGCCGCCCCCTCCATGATCGGGGGGACGGTGGTCATCAAGGGCTCCACCGGCAGCCGGACCGGATTCGGGATGAAGGGCGGCGACCTGATCATCTGCGGCGACGCCGGCCGCTGGACCGGGGGGATGACCCTGGGGGGCCGGATAGTCATCCTGGGCCGGGTGGGCCAGGGGTTGGGCGAGTCCATGTACAAGGGGGTCATCCACACCGCCGACCCGGAGGTGGAGGACAAGATCGGGGGCAACGTCATTGTCCGGCCCATCGACGACCAGGAGAAGGAGGAGGTGGCCGGTTTACTAGCCAGGTACGGGATCGAGGCCGGGGTGGAG
>JAKSCY010000770.1 GCA_022360355.1 Chlorobiales bacterium | reverse complement strand
CTCGCGTTCTCTTGGGCGGTTGTCATGATCGATGTAGACGATCTGCTGCCATGTTCCCCGCACAAGTTTTCCTCCGCTGACCGGCATGGTTATTCCCGGTCCCATCAGAGATGCCCTCATGTGTGAAAAACCGTTATCGTCGCCCCACGTTTCAGAATGACGGCTGCGTTCTGTGCTGGAAATGAGTTGCTCAAGTTTTTCTCTGAAGTCTTCAACAAGGGCAGGCTCGAATTCCATAGTGGTTATTGAAGCGGTTGAACCTATCGCCGAGATGTTGACAATACCTTCTCTGATTCCCGATTCAGCGATAGCGTGCTCGACCTTGCTTGTCATGTCGACGATATCCGAGAAGCCTTTGGTAGAAAAGCGTAAGATTTTTGAATAGGTCATAACCTGAAGTTCTTGATTGCAAGGGCGCACACAAGCATACCGGCAACCAGAAAGTTCTGGGCGATTGCGTTGTAGCGTACATCCATGGTTTTCGGTGAGCGGACAAGGCTGAACTGAAGAAGAAACTGAGGTATGATCAACAGGGCGACGATCAAGGCAAAAATATTCTGGCCCAGCATGAGCATATAAGCAGCAGCCATGAATTGACCGACATTGATCAAAACCGCGGCAATAATTGCCGCATTTTTTTCCCCGAAGACCACAGGCAGTGTTCTTACCCCTATCTGGCGATCGCCTTCGACCGATTTAAAGTCGTTGATCGTCATGGTCCCGGTGCTCGATACGGTGAAAAGAGTGGCGACAATCAGTGAAGGAAGGAGGGATTGCAGCGTGAATTCAGGATTGTAGGCTATCTCCCCGGCGATCCATGGGATGACAAGATAAGAAACGGCAACAATGATGTTTCCTGCCCACAGCCTTTTTTTGAGCTTGATCGGATTGGCGCTGTAGAGATGTGCATTGACGATGCCGATGACCACGTAAAGGCCGATAAGCGGATGTATCAGGTAGCCGACAAGAACTGACAGCAGGGACCATACCGCAATAAGTATCGTTGCGTTTCTGAGAGATATTTGACCGCCCGGTATCGGTCGCCAGGGTTCATTGATTTCATCCAGATCGCGGTCGAAATAATCATTGAGCATCTGACAGGTGCCGCTGGCGAGCGGGCCGGTGAGCAGGATGCCGAGCAGAAACGTTGTTCCTGTAAAGTCAGCCCAGCCGAAAAAACCGCTGGCGACAGCTCCACAGAGAAAACTCCAGATGACCGGTATCCAGGTGACAGGTTTCAGGAACCGGATGAGGAGAGTGATATTTGAGAGATGTTCTGCCGACCTCTTTCCCGGAGTGATCAGTTTCCGGACATTGAGGGAAGGGTCATGTGGTCTGCTGTTTTCCCGCCGGTCAGCGGAACGCTTTTTGAGGAAAAAATCGCTCACCCCTGCTGTGTTTATGATTGTATCGGCAACGAGGCCGGAAAAATAACACGTAAAGCTAAAGAACAGGAGGGCATATCACAAATTATAGACGGATTTTCTGTGTTGGAAAGGGGGGACAAAAAAAGCGGCAGGTTGTACCCGCCGCTTTTTTCTATCAACAAAATGCAAATATAGAACTTATCCCTGTACGATACACTCTGCCGGACAAACAGCAACACAAGCCTGCTCGTCAAGGCCTTCACATTCGTTACAGGAGTTTGGATCGATAATATAGATATCGTCAGCAGCTGAGATAGCGCCTGTCGGGCATTCCGGCTCACAAGCTGCACAATAGGTGCATTCTTCGGTAATGTAAAGTGCCATGTTACTTCCTCTCTTAAGAGTTACAAGAAAAGTTAGTTGTAAAAAGAGCTCTATCGATAAAACAGGAAGTAAATATATGATTTTTTTTCTCTGGACAAAACCTGTTTGTTAGACCTTGAATATGCAATCAACCGGACAAACGGCTACGCAGGCAGGCTCATCGTAATATCCCTCACAGTCGATGCAGACGCTTTCGTCAATGATATAAATGTCATCACCGGCTGTAATGGCGGTTACCGGGCATTCCGGCTCACAAGCCGCACAATAGGTGCATTCTTCAGTAATTCTATGTGCCATGATCGGATGGTTTTTGGTTTAGACGCCGATGAAAAGCATAACAGCATGCACTTTGACATAGTTCCTCAACGGCAGGTACTTACTCTTCTTCCTGTTCGTATGCGCTGATGATATCACGGACGAGCCGATGCCGGACAACGTCTGATTTATCGAGAAACACGAAACTTATGCCGGAGATGTCCTGAAGGATGTTTCTGGCGTTCATAAGCCCCGATTCAATTTCACGGGGGAGATCTATCTGTGTTACATCGCCGGTTATGATTGCCCTGGAATTGAGACCGAGTCTGGTCAGGCACATTTTCATCTGTTTATTCGATGCATTCTGTGCCTCATCGAGTATGATAAACGAATTATTGAGCGTGCGCCCTCTCATATACGCAAGCGGCACGATCTCGATAATCCTCTGCTCCGTAAGAGCCCTGAGTTTTTCCGCCGTGAGCATGTCCTGGAGGGCGTCGTAGAGCGGTCTGAGATAGGGGTCTATTTTCTGTGCAAGGTCTCCCGGCAAAAAGCCCAGGCTTTCACCGGCTTCGACAGCAGGCCGTGCCAGAACTATCCTTTTGACTTTTTTTGCTTTCCAGGCTGCAACGGCAATCGCGACGGCGGTATATGTTTTGCCTGTTCCTGCCGGACCGATAGCAAAAACAATGTCGTTTTGTTTTGCTTCGGTGACCATTTTTCTCTGTCCGTTGGTTTTTGCTCTTACGGCGTAATCTTTTGTTGTTACGATTGTGTCGTTGTCCGCTGAAGGGGTGGTTTCGGGTGACGGTGCGGGAGAGAATGCAACACTGAGGAGGGTATTGATATCGTTTTCCTGGATTTCACCATGTTGATCGGCCAGAAACCTCATTTCGCTGAAAACCTGTTCCAGCATTTTCAACTCGCTTTCTTCCCCTTTTATCGAAACAGTGTTTCCTCTTGCCGTAAGCTGTACCTCCGGGAATTCCTGCCGGATCTTTTTGAGCCAGGAGTCATGTGGACCGAAAACGATAACAGGTTCGATGCCTTCAAATTCTATGGATTTTTCTTTCAGCAAAAGGTTGTGTTTTGTTTGTTACCCGGTGTCATTATCGAAATGAGATACCGGACTGTCAAGATAGTTGCTTACGTAGTCATTGACACCGTCTTCAAGAGAGGTCATGGGACGGGTATAGCCGTAAGACCTCAGCTTGCTCATGTCTGCCTGTGTGAAATACTGGTATTTGTCACGCAGGGTTTCAGGCATCGGGATGTAACGGATTTGCGGTTCAAGGTCAAGTGCGGAAAAGGTTGCCGCAACAAGGTCGTTGAAACTTCTGGCCTGTCCCGTTCCGACATTGAATATTCCGTTTATTGACGGGTTTTCAAGCAGCCAGTGCATAATGGTTGTGCAATCTTTGATGTATATGAAGTCCCGCATCTGCTCTCCGTCTCGAAAATCGTCCCGATGAGACTCAAAGAGCTGAACGCTCCCGCTTTTCTTTATCTGGCGGAAGGCCTTGAAGACAACACTGCTCATGTCATCCTTATGGTACTCATTCGGGCCGAAAACATTAAAGAACTTCAGTCCGGCCGACTTTTTTAGAATTCCTGTTCTTAAAGCCCAGAGGTCGAACAGTTGTTTGGAGTAGCCGTACATGTTGAGTGGCCTGAGCTGTTTCATGCTCTCTTCTTCATCGTTGTAGCCGTTACAGCCACTGCCATAGGTGGCGGCACTGGAGGCGTAGATGAAGCGAATATTGCGGGATGCGCAGAACAGGGCGAGTTTTTGTGAGTAGTTGAAATTATTTGCCATCAACAGGTCGGCGTCGGTTTCCGTCGTTGCGCTTATTGCCCCCATATGAACAACCGCACTTATTTCAGGAAGCTGATTGCCGTCAAGTCCGGAAAGAAGATCATCTTTATGGATGAAATCGCTGAAAGAGAGGCCGGAAAGATTTTTCCATTTTCCGGTTGTTGTGGAGCCAAGGTCATCGGCAATAATGACCTTATCCATGCCATGTCTGTTGAGCTCCCAGAGCATGGCGCTACCGATAAATCCAGCTCCGCCGGTAATAAGTATCATGCAAACATTGGTATGGTTTTTCACATGTTAAGAATATAAAGCAGGTATGCATAAAACAAAAGGCCGCTTTTCTGGGGAAGCGGCCTTTGTGTGGAGTGGCGTATATCAGGCTGATGCCTTGAGCAAACTGTCTTTAACAAGGAATTTTCTTCCCCAGAATAACCAGAATCTTATAGTCTTGACAGGTTTGCCCATAATCTCGGAAATCTGTTGATGTTTCAAGCCTGAGATTTCCGACAGCAGGACAGAAAGTTTGACATCTGCCGCTCTTTCTTTGATATTCTGCAGAACGGATTTTGCTGTGCCGTTTTGGTTTTCCGTCATGCCGAGTTCGGCAGACTGGCCGTAACTGTCTACATAACAACTTCTGAATGTTTTCAGAAGATCGGTTTCCTGAGTATCTATATCCGCATTCAGGTATGTTCTGTTTACAAGTTCATCTGAAGCGCGTGCATTGCCTGTCATCCAGTATGCCAGGCTGTATATATCATCAAGTATATCCAAAGGTGTTTTGTTTATCCGGACCATGTTCGCCTCCTTAAATAGGATTATTTTTGTCTTGTTTTAAGTTATGAAAAAAAAACAATAAATCAACCTTTTTTGCATCGATTGAGCAAAAAAGAGATATTCACAGCGTGAGGCAGGACAAAAAACAGTATTTTAACTCGTTATAAGCGACACTAATTTCTCAGGACATGGCAGAAAAAGATTTTATCCAACTGTTAAATCCGTCATTGCAACGTATAGGGGCCTACAGGGTGGAAGGAGGGCAGAAGGCGGAAATAAAGCTGAACCAGAATGAGAGTCCTTTTGACCTTCCTTTATGGATGAAAGAAGCCATACTGGATGAATTCAAACATGAGGCATGGAACCGCTATCCTGACATTCTTCCATTCAGGGGCATACAGGCGTATGCGGATTTTGTGGGAGTTTCCTCTGAATCGGTAATGATGAGCAACGGTTCCAACGAAATGCTGTATACAGTTTTTCTGGCATGTGCTTCCAGTGGCAGCAAAGTGTTGATACCGGAGCCGTCGTTTTCCCTTTATGAAAAACTTGCCATCTTGCTTCAGGCAGAGATTGTTGCCGTCGCGATGCATGAGGATCTCGGTTTCGACGTGCCGGAAATTATTCGCAGGGCAAAAGAAGAAAAGGCCGGTTTTGTAGTTCTTTCGACGCCGAACAACCCGACAAGCAAGTCGTTGTCGCTTGAAGAAATCCGCTTGATTGCAGATGAAGTGGAGGCGATCGTGCTGGTTGACGAAGCCTATGTTGAATTTTCCAGAGAAGAGTCTGCGCTTCAACTGATTGAAGAACAACCCAACCTGATTGTTTTGCGGACCATGTCGAAAGCTCTGGCACTTGCCGGTATGCGGATTGGTTTCGCGATTACCAACCCTTCTCTTATGGCTGAAATAACGAAGCCGAAAATACCGTTCACTTCAAGCCGTTTGGCCGAAATTACTCTCACCCGTGTACTGGATAACTACTACCTCGTCCAGGAGGCGGTGGACTATATCCTGAAAGAACGTGTGCGCATGTCTGAAGCGCTGAAAAAAGTGAAAGAAGTCCGGGTGTTCGAAAGTGATGCAAACTTTGTTATTATAAAGGTCTCAGATGCCAAAAAAATGTTTTCATTTCTTGCTCGGGAAGGTATTCTTGTACGAAACGTCTCAGGTTATCCTCTCATGGAAAACTGTCTTCGATTCAACATAGGGTTGAAAGAGGAAAATGATCTTCTGCTTGAAAAACTGCGGATGCTTCAATGATGAGAATTTTCAATAAGTTACGGGGTGACGAAATGTCCCGTTTAAGTGTTGAAGAATACATCGAGAAAGACAAGTATCCGGTTACTGTTTTACTGCATAATATACGTAGCATGTACAACGTTGGTTCTGTATTTCGTACCGCTGACGCTGCCGGGATTGAAAAAGTTATCATTACGGGTTATACTGCGACTCCTCCGAGAAAGGAGATCGATAAAACCGCTCTTGGTGCCCAGGAGAGTGTGGAGTGGGAGTACTACGCTCATCCCGAGGATGTTCTGGGGACTCTCAAGGATTCAGGGGTTACCATCTGCGGTCTTGAGATTGCCGAAAACAGCAGGCCGTATAATGATATACGAAAGGAGGATTTTCCGCTCTGCCTTATTCTCGGCAATGAAATTGACGGTATAGACGGCGATGTGTTACGGCTCTGTGATCATGTTTTTGAAATCCCTCAATATGGCACAAAGCATTCCTTGAACGTTTCTGTAGCAGCGGGAATCGCTTTGTATGAAATGGTGAAAACCTTTACAAATCAATAAAAACAACGTGTCTGGAAAATCTCAAAGCTTTCGGTGTTATGCTTCATTACAGAATCTATGAGCTTTCTGAAACGGCTCCTTGGGTAGTATTTGTTCACGGGGCGGGGGGAAGTTCTTCGATATGGTTTCTTCAGATCAAGGAATTCAAGAAACATTTCAATGTATTGATGGTAGACCTGAGAGGGCATGGCAAGTCAAAAGGATTACCGCTTTCTCATAAAAGGGCGTACAGCTTTGAGGATATAACCCTTGATATTATCGAGGTGCTTGATCACCTGGAAATTCAAAAGGCACATTTTATCGGTATTTCACTCGGAACCATACTTATCCGTCAGATCAGCGAACTTGTTCCTGACAGGGTATGCTCTATGGTTATGGGTGGTGCAATCATACGCCTGAACGTCAGAGCAAGGTTTCTGGTGGGATTGGGGAACACGGTCAAGCGTTTTGTTCCGTATATGTGGTTGTACGGCTTTTTCGCCTGGATAATCATGCCCAGGGCAAGGCATAAAAAATCACGCCTCCTGTTTGTGAGTGAAGCGAAAAAAGTTGCGCAGAAGGAGTTTATGCGGTGGTTCAAGCTGACCTATGAACTGAACCCGCTTCTGAAATATTTTGAGGAAAAAGATACCGGCATTCCGACGTTGTACCTGACCGGTGACGAGGACTACATGTTTCTTCCGGCAGTCGAGTATATCGTGCAGAGGCACACTAACTCTTACCTTGAGGTGATAAATAACTCAGGTCATGTATGCAACATCGACCAGCCGAAAGATTTTAACGCTAAAGCAATATCCTTCATGCAGCGTAACACGATCTGCTCGACCATGATGCCGGCAACAAGTGCAGGTTAGGTGCTTTTCCTGTTAAAGTGACTCATGGCATGTTCGATGCCGTTTATAACGAAATCAAGTGCGGCGTCGGCACACTCGGGAATTATACTGTCTGCGGTTTTTCGCTCTTCTTCACTGAACTTTCCCAGAACAAACGATGAAAGGGACCCAAAAGGGAGATCCCTGCCTATGCCTATACGCAGGCGGGCGAAGTTTTCTCTTCCAAGGCTTTGTATGATGTGTTTCAGCCCGTTCTGACCACCGGCAGAGCCTTTTGACCGCAGCCGGATTGATCCAAGAGGTATATTGAGGTCGTCGCAGACGATGAGGATATCTTCGATACCGATTTTATAAAAGTTCATTGCAGCAACCACTGCATGGCCTGAAAGGTTCATGTAGGTCATCGGCTTGAGTATGATGACCGGTTCACCCCGGTGGGAGATCTTGGCGTAATGAAAATTTCCCTTTCCTGTCGTTAAACCTGTTTGAAAAATCCGGGCTATTTCATCAACAACCTCGAATCCAATGTTGTGCCGTGTGTTTTCATGCCTTTTTTCGGGGTTTCCCAGGCCGGCGATGAGTTTCATGATATTTGCTGGATGGCTTGAGAGCTGGATAGCTTGATGGCTGATAAGATG
>JAKSCY010000205.1 GCA_022360355.1 Chlorobiales bacterium | reverse complement strand
GGATGACCATGTTCTGCAAAACTCGCGCCGGGTTCATAACCCACGATGCTCGTGGCATGACCGCGTTCGGCTTCCTCCCGGGCCAGGGGTTTCCGCCAGACGCCCGGCATTGGACTCGATTGCCAATCCTGCTGATTCGTGTCGATGACCACGCGTTTGCTGAAATCCAGATTAAGCATCAATCCGTCTCCAGTGACGAATCTCACGAACATGGACGGCCACGCGATACTTGCCACGGTCATGATGCAGTTTCGCTGTGCCAGCGATTTGCAACAGGTCACCGGTATCGAAATCAATAATCATGAGGCCGCATTGAGGGTACTGTTGAAGATTGCCCAAAGTATTGAACAGATTGTTGCCGGGATAATCGTCGAACCACAAGACCTCGTCTTCAAGCTCCAAAAAACCGGGCTCACCGCCCCGGTGGGAGATATCAGCGCCCCAGGCACTCGGCTGGATGCCGGTCTTATCGGTGTCCGGACCACTGCTGCTGGCGATAAAGAAAGTGTCAGTCTTTTCTATCAGCCGGTGGACAAAGCCCGGTACGTGGCGCCAGGACTCCAGTTCGTAGCGGCCCGAAAACAGCGTGGTGTCCCAGGAGCGTTTTGTAATGTACTTCGGGCAATTGCCGTAACCCTGATCAATACTGAGGGTAAATGACTCCTCCACACTGCTCTCTACGGTACCGTTGATGCGGTTGCGTCGCCGCCGTGCAAACTCGATACCCAGAAGACCAACCTGGTTTCCGGGCGATGCATCAAGCGCGGCGGGGCTCTCTGCCCCACCGCGCTCGACACGGACGCGGCCGTCAGGGGTAACCTGAATAAAGCCCAGCTTGCCCGTCAAAATTCCTGCCCAGGGGTGACCATTGCCGTCCAAGTGGGAGGTAATGACGAACGGCAATTGGGCGAAAAACGTACGCTGTGCGTCCACGAGCTGGGGGGTCAGCATTTTCTGTCCCCGGGCTTCAGCTTCTTCCCTAACCCCGGCGACGGTCTGCACGAGCTGTTCGCCGGGATGAAAAGGGCTTGCCGGAGAGCCGGACGCCAGTGACGAGGAAGCGGGGTTATTCATGATTGACTCCACTCAAGCCGCTTCGCTGGGCGCGTTATCCGGCTTTACGGCAGGCATGGCCACAAATCCCGGGAGGCTTTCGACGC
>JAKSCY010000082.1 GCA_022360355.1 Chlorobiales bacterium | reverse complement strand
CGGAAAAGCCTTTGGAATTTTTTGTCCTCCAGAGTATATTTCACGGAAAATGCTAACCTATTCTTATGAATGGGATTGAATAATTGTGTTAAAAAATGATTAAAAGATAGTGTATCGAAAAGATTATGTTGCAATAAGATCGTTCAGGACGTAAATTCTGTCAGGTAAGTAAATTGTGTCGGCGTTAGCTATAACGCTTTTTCTTTCAGTATCCTCGCACCGCAACGGCCAGGGGAGAGAAACAGTGCTCTTCAAGTCCATCTAAATTCTTTCTAATAGATACTATTAGATATTTCAACGTCATTTGTGTGTAAACAGAGGAGGAAAATCATGTCACAAATTATATCAATCCGCTTAATACTCAGCCTGGTCTTCATACCTTGTGTATTGATTTCTGCCGATGAAAAAACCGATAAAGTGGATAAACTTTTCTCTCAGTGGGACACTGACAAGACACCTGGCGCTGTCATTGCCATAGTCCGGGATGGAAAAGTTTTGTACGAGAAAGGCTATGGCATGGCCAATCTCGAGCTGAACATCCCGCTGACTCCCGAAGCAGTCTTGCGCACCGGCTCGGTCTCCAAGCAGTTCACCGCGGCATGCGTGGCGAAACTGGTTTTGCAAAAGAAAATCGATCTGGATGACGCAATAATCAAATATTTCCCCGAACTTCCCAAAGCCGTGTATGGAGATGTGCTTGTCAGGCATCTTGTCCATCACACGAGCGGCGTGCGGGATTATCTGCGGCTGGCATACCTGGCCGGCTTCAGCGATTTTGCATATTACACCGCCGAGGAAGCGCTCGGGAAACTTGTCAAACAGAAATCTCTCAACTTCAAGCCCGGGGATGAGTTTCTCTATTCCAATTCGGGATACATGCTGATGGCACTACTGGTGGAACGTGTCAGCGGCAAAACGCTTAATGAATTCGCCAGGGAACACTTTTTTGATCCGATAGGGATGAAATCGACGCAGTTTTACGAGGACCATACGCGCATTGTGCGAAACCGTGCTGATGGTTACGCCCCAACGCCAACCGGTTACAGAATCCATATGACCACCCTGGATATCATCGGCGATGGCGGCGTGCTGACAACCGTTAAGGATATGGTCTTATGGATGGAGGCGTTGCAGGGAAGAGGTCCGCTTGACAGAGAACTTCTTGAAATGATGACGACAACTGAACCGCTCAATAACGGTGAGGAGAATGATTACGCATTCGGGCTCGGGGTCATGACATACCGTGGAAAGAAGATGATTTCCCATGGCGGTGCATTTGTCGG
>JAKSCY010000154.1 GCA_022360355.1 Chlorobiales bacterium | reverse complement strand
GACTGACATGTCGGTGAACAGGTTGAGGCCCTCCGAAATATAGCTGATGCCCATCCGGCTTACGATGTGAGCCTTCAGGTGATCAATGCCTTTGCCTTCGAAGAGGATCTCTCCACTCATTGGCGTGAGAAGCCCGGCCGTGGTCCGCAAGGTTGTGGTTTTGCCCGCGCCGTTGGGACCCACGAGCGCCACAAACTCACCTTCGTCCACGTAGAGGGACAGATCCCACAGGATTTGGAGAAAACCGTAACTGGTGTTCACATTCTTGAGCTCAAGCAATTCCTCATCTCCTTCCCGGCAGGGTTTCGGACCCAGAACTCAGGCACAGGCTCGCAACCGAGCACCCTGCCCCGGGCCTTGACCATTGCCCCCGGCTAGTCCTCGTCGGCGACGATCTCTTCGCCGAGGTAGGCCTCGATCACCTGTGGGTTGCCCATGACCTCCTCCGGTGTGCCCTTAGCGATGGGCGTTCCGTACTGGATCACCAGAACCCGCTCGCAAATGCCGGTGATCACTTTCATGATGTGTTCGACGACGATCATGCCGACACCGGTGGTTTCCCGTATCCTCAGGATCAGGGCCATCATGTCATCCAACTCACCGGGGGTCAGGCCCGAAGCCAACTCATCCAGGAACATGAGCTTGGGTCCACAAGCCAGAGCGCGAGCCAGGTCCAGGCGCTTGAGCTGTACGGCATTCAACTGCTCGGCAGGTGTGTCGATGTCGAGAGGAAACTCGACAAAGTCCAATGCCTCTTTGGCCCGTTCCCGGGCCGGTTTGCGGCTAGCGTGGTTGGCGCCGAACCGTGCCCCGACCATGACATTCTCAAGCGCTGTCAGCCTGGGAAAGGGTAGGGGGATCTGAAAAGTCCGGGATAATCCTTTGCGGCACATAACCTCAGCTACCGCACCGGTCGTATCATCACCCATAAAGGTGACCTTGCCGGCCGAGGGTTTGTAGGTGCCGGCTACGCTGTTGAGAAAGGTGGTCTTGCCCGCGCCATTGGGGCCGATGAGGCCGACGATCTCACCAGCGTCGACCTGGAGTGTCACCCGATTGACGGCGGTCAGCCCTCCGAAGTTCTTGACGATCTTTTGCGCGTCCAATATCATCCGCACTCACCTCCGCTCCGTAGTGGGATGGTGCCCTGGCCTCAGAGGCCGGAGCTGGTATCGCCTGGCGGGACGGGGCTGCCCCCGCCCCGCCAGGCTCACTGGTTGCAAATGCGCTCAGCACAGATGCAGGTGGGTTCGGCTATTGCTTAGGCTGCACCTGCTGTTCGGCCCAGTCAGGCGGATAGATGATCTTGCCCTCGCCGTCAAAATACTGCAAGACCGGGAAGATATAGTAGCCCTTGCCGACGACGGGATCGGGCACTGTCTCGGGCGTGTATTCGTAGCGGCTCATGACGATGCCGTCGGTGTAGGCCCAGTCGCTGGTCCAGACATTGTCCTTGACAAAGTTATAGATCGAGTCGCTGGTCAGCTCGCCAGCCTCGCGGCAGACGGCCTTGGCCACCGAGATGAAAAAGTTGCTGCCATCGTAGGACAGTCCGCCAGCCGATGGACTGGGTGGGAAGCCCTGCTCGGACTCGAACCGCTCGGCAAAGGCCTTGCCCTCGGCGGTGGCCCAACCAGGGATCTGGTCCAACACAAAGTTGGAAGCGCTGCCGGTGAGCTCGTACCACTCGCCAAACCAG
>JAKSCY010000337.1 GCA_022360355.1 Chlorobiales bacterium | reverse complement strand
GTAGATCTCGACAACGGAGGTTCCACTGTGTATTGCGGCACGTTTGAACACCTCTCGCATGAACTTTCCATCCCTGTCAAGGACCCTTGCGACGAAGGTTCCGCCGGATCCAAGCGTCAATGCAAGTGTGTTCATCGGGTAGTCAACCACACCGTCAGGCGAGGTGACGGTTCTCAGCCCGACTTTTGAGGTTGGAGAATACTGCCCCTTGGTGAGACCGTAGATCTCGTTGTTGAACAGTATGACATTCATGTCGAGGTTTCTTCTGATCGTATGGATATAGTGGTTGCCGCCGATGGAGAGTGCATCACCGTCACCGGTAGCTATCCAGACACTCAGGTCAGGCCGTGCAGCTTTCAGGCCCGATCCGATTGCCATCGCCCTGCCGTGAATGCCGTGGACTCCATAGGTCGCCACGTAGTAAGGCAGTCGTGAAGAGCAGCCGATACCGGAGACAAAAACCACCTCTTCAGTTTTGAGTTCGAGATCCGCCATGGCGTTTTTCAGCTGCTGAAGCGCAGCGTGGTCGCCGCAGCCCGGACACCATTTGACTTCCTGGCTCGACGTGAAATCCTGAGCCGTTAACTGTTTTTTTGTATCGGTCATGATTTAAAGCTCCTTTAAGATATCTGTGATTTTTGCTTCGATTTCCATCTCGTTGAACGGGAGCCCCTGTACCTTGCTTAACCCGATCGGCTCTATCT
Source organism: Chlorobiales bacterium (assembly GCA_022360355.1). Lineage (GTDB taxonomy): Bacteria > Bacteroidota > Chlorobiia > Chlorobiales > Chlorobiaceae > Prosthecochloris. The sequence continues at coordinate 851 of JAKSCY010000337.1, read as the reverse complement.
GGTACTTGTCCCTGATGATGTGAATAAGCTGGCCGTTGTTATTTTCCGGTATCAGCACCTGTTTGTAGTTACCGAGAATCTGTCCGAGATTTTTCGGGAGAGGATTCAGGTACCGGAGATGTGCATGGGCAACGCAGCAGCCCCCATCGAGTACTTGTTCTACGGCAATCTTGATGGCGCCATAGGTCGATCCCCAGCCAAGTACGAGCAGGTCACCTTCTTCCGGGCCGTTGTCGATGGTCTGGTTGGGTACCAGGTCGATAACGCGCTTGACCTTTTCGGCACGAAGCTTGGTCATCAGCTCATGGTTTTCCGGAACGTGAGAGACAGAACCGATTTCATGCGACTTTTCAAGTCCGCCGATACGGTGTTCGAGACCTTTCGTTCCCGGTATCGCCCATTCCCTGACGCCTTTTTCGTCACGTTTGTACGGCAGATACGGCGGATCTTCCGGTTTTCTTTCCTTGGCATATTTCGGTGTGATATCGGCAAGATCATTCGGTGCCGGTATCAGCATCGGTTCTGAACTCAGGCCAAGGTAGCCGTCGGTAAGACAGATGACCGGGGTCATATATTCAACGGCGATTTTTGCCGCTTCATACGTGGCATAGAAACAGTCTACAGGAGAGGTGGCTGCAATGACCGGCAGTGGTGCGTCACCGTGACGGCCGTACATGGCCATAAAGAGATCCGACTGCTCAGGTTTGGTTGGAAGACCGGTTGACGGCCCGCCGCGCTGAACGTTGACAACGACAAGCGGAATCTCGAGCATGACAGCCAGACCAAGAGCTTCAGACTTGAGCGCAAGACCGGGGCCCGCGGTATTGGTTGCACCAAGAGCGCCACCGTAC
>JAKSCY010000286.1 GCA_022360355.1 Chlorobiales bacterium | reverse complement strand
GAAAATGTACGGAGGAGGTACCCAGTACATTCCGATGAGGGTCAATACCGCAGGTGTTATGCCGATTATTTTCGCACAATCCATCATGTTCCTGCCAAGCACTTTCGTCTCTTTTTTCCCTGAAAGCGAGATTATGCAAAATGTAGCCAATGTTTTTGCCTACGACTCCTGGTGGTACGCGATCATGTTCGGTTCCATGATTGTATTTTTCACTTACTTTTATACGGCGATTGCTTTCAATCCAAAAGATGTTGCCGATACGATGCGCCGTCAGGGCGGTTTTATCCCCGGCGTTCGTCCAGGAAAAAGCACAGCGGATTTTATAGACAATATTCTAACCAGAATAACGCTTCCCGGCGCCATATCGCTTGCGTTTATTGCAGTTCTGCCCACATTTCTTACAAAATTTGCTAATGTGACTCCGGGTTTTGCGCAGTTTTTCGGCGGGACAAGCCTGTTGATTATTGTTGGAGTCGGGCTTGACACGCTGCAACAGATCGAAAGTCACCTTCTGATGCGTCATTATGATGGATTCATGAAGTCTGGCAAAGTGCGTGGCCGCCGGTAGAGGCTGTGCAGAGGAACGTATGATCACGATCAAGAGTCAAAGAGAAATTGAGCTGATGAGGGCATCAGGTGCGATTGTCGCTCAGGTGCTTGACATGATAGGCAGAGAGATCAGTGAGGGCATGACCACCCTCCGGCTTGACAATTTGGCCGAAGCCTATATTCGTGATAACGGAGGCATTCCGAGTTTTCTTAATTATGTGCCCAAGGGCGACCCCGGCGTTACCCCGTATCCTGCGACGCTCTGCGTTTCAATCAATGAAGAAGTTGTTCACGGTGTACCGAGCGACAGGAGAGTAATACAGGAGGGCGATATTGTATCGGTGGATTGTGGCGTCTTCAAGGGAGGATATCACGGTGATGCTGCACGCACCTATATGATCGGGGATGTCGATTCGAAGGTCCGTCAGCTTGTTGAGGTTACCAGGGAGTGTCTTGACAGGGGTATTTCCCAGGCTATTGCGGGTAACAGGCTCCATGATATTTCGGCAGCGGTTGAGGAGCATGCCCGCTCATTCGGGTTTAGCGTTATTCAAAACATGGTTGGGCATGGTATCGGCACTGAGCTGCATGAAGAACCGCCTGTGCCGAATTACGGAAGAAGAAACACGGGTGTGAAGCTCAGAGAGGGTATGGCCCTTGCTATCGAGCCTATGATAGCGATGGGAAAGTCCAGAAACGCCGTTTCGAAAAATGGTGCATGGGTTGCGGTAACCGAAGATGGCGGGCCCTGTGCGCACTTTGAGCACACGATTGTCGTTCGAAGCGAAGGAGCTGAAATTATGACGCTGCCATGAAAAGGGGGATGTCGTTATAATTCTGAACTGAAAAAAAGGAGTCGGTAACATTGGCGAAGGAAGATGCAATTGAAGTTGAAGGTGAAATTCTCGAGGCGCTGCCAAACGCGCAGTTCAAGGTAAAACTTGAGAACGGCCTGGAGATCCTTGCACATGTATCCGGAAAGATTCGAATGCACTATATCAGGATACTTCCCGGTGACAAGGTCAAGGTCCAGATTTCCCCATACGATTTGACCAAGGGAAGGATAACCTACAGGTACAAGTGATTCCTGAAAACAGATGCGATGTTGATTATTTTGTGATTTTTTTATTATATTAAGGGCCTTTTCTGTTTTAGATGGCCGATAATACTACATAAAGGTGGGGTTAACCATGAAAGTTTATTCATCAATTAAAAAACGCTGTGAACACTGCCGCATTATCAGGCGTAAGGGGAAAAGATTTGTGATTTGCAGGGTAAACCCGAGTCACAAGCAGCGCCAGGGTTGATCGGGCAGGTTTATGGAATTTAACGAATTACAAAGAAGACTATGAGGATTGCTGGGGTAAATTTGCCGCTAAACAAGCATGCTGTTATTGCCTTGACACATATCTACGGCATCGGCAGAACATCTGCAAAAAATATTCTTGAACGGGCAGGGGTTGATCCTGTAAGAAAAGTTTCCGAGCTGAACGATGAAGAAGCTCATACGATCAGGGAAATTATTACCGAGGATTACATTGTCGAAGGTCAGGCAAGAGGTGAACAGCAGTTATCCATCAAGCGGTTAATGGATATCGGCTGCTACAGAGGGCTTCGTCACAGGCGCTCGTTGCCGGCGAGAGGGCAGCGTACACAGACAAATGCAAGGACACGAAAAGGCAGGCGTAAGACGGTTGCCGGCAAGAAGAAAGCGGTCAAGAAATAATAACGGTCCGTAGTTGAGGTTGCTAACACAGACACCAAAGATTATAAAGATACATGGCTACAACAAGCAGGAAAAAGAAGAAGGTAAAAGTTACTCCTGAAGGCACGGTGCACATCAAGGCGTCGTTTAACAACGTGCTGGTGACCATTACCGACATGCAGGGAAATACGGTGTCCTGGTCGAGCGCCGGTAAAAACGGCTTTAAAGGATCCAAGAAGAATACCCCGTATGCCTCACAAATAACATCTGAAGCCGCCGCCAAGGAAGCCTACGATCTTGGCATGCGGTATGTGCATGTCTTCATCAAGGGACCCGGTTCGGGAAGAGATGCTGCAATAAGGGCTCTTCAGGGGGCAGGTCTTGAGGTGAGGTCCATCAGGGATATTACACCCCTGCCGCATAACGGCTGCAGGCCTCCGAAACGCAGAAGGGTCTGATCTCCATTTATCTACCAAGAATATTTACAATGGGTTAAATTTGATATGGCACGATTCAGAGGTTCTATAACTAAAGTATCAAGAAGGTTAGGGGTTGCTCTTTCGCCCAAGGCTGAAAAGTATCTCGAAAAGCGTCCTTACGCACCGGGTGAGCACGGGCAGTCGCGAAGAGGCAAGGTTTCGGAGTACGCGTTACAGCTTCGTGAAAAGCAGAAGATGAAATATCTGTACGGTGTGCTTGAAAAGCAGTTCCGCAACTACTATAAAAAAGCGGTTTCCCAGCGGGGCATTACCGGTGACAACCTCGTGAAGCTTCTTGAACGTCGTTTTGACAATGTTGTTTTCAGGGCTGGTTTTTCGCCTTCGAGAGCCGGGGCGAGACAGCTTGTGACACATGGTCATCTGCTTATTAACGGAAAGAAAGTCGATATTCCTTCATATTTGCTGAAACCAGGTGACGCAGTCGAGTTCAGGTCGAAAAGCAAGAACCTGGATGCGGTTACAGACTCGCTTAACAGAGCTCCGGAATCACGCATTCCTTCATGGATACAGGTTGACAAGGCGCATAAAAAGGCGGTATTTCTGACAGTGCCTGAGCGGGAAGAAGTACAGGAGCCATTTAACGAACAGCTTGTTGTTGAGTTGTACTCCAAGTGATTTTAACGAAACTCTAAGGTATAAAGACCATGATATACCAAATGCAGATGCCTGAGAAAATCGAGGTCGATGAAGGAACGCATAATGATAGAAGCGGAACGTTTATAGCCCAGCCTCTCGAGAGAGGGTATGGTGTTACGCTTGGCAATGCAATGCGCAGGGTGCTCCTGGCATCTCTGCCGGGTACGGCTGTAACCGGGGTGAAAATCGAAGGAGTTTTTCATGAATTCTCCGCAATTGACGGGGTTCGTGAGGATATCCCGGAAATCATTCTCAACCTGAAAAAAGTTCGTTTCAGATCCTCGACCAAGAGGAGCTGCAAAACATCGGTGGTCATTGAAGGCCCGGCTGATATTACCGCTGGAGATATCGTCGCGCAGGAAGGTGAGTTTGAAGTGCTCAACGGCGATCTGCACATCGCAACAGTGAACGAGGGTGCAAAGCTCAGTATGGACGTTTATATAGGCCGCGGCAGGGGATATGTGCCCGCCGAAGAGAATCGGGGCGAAGGAATGCCTATCGGGTTTATTGCTCTTGATGCTATCTTTACTCCCATCAAAAATGTGAAATTCTCCGTTGAGAACACACGAGTAGGTCAGCGTACCGATTACGAGAAAATGATTCTTGATGTAGAGACCGACGGGTCCATATCACCTGATGATTCCATAAGCCTTGCCGGCAAGATCATTAACGAGCATGTTTCGCTTTTTGCAAACTTTTCGCCTACGGAAGAAGAGTTTACCGAAGAGGAATACAAACAGCAGGATGACGAGTTCGAAAGCATGCGCAAACTGTTCCAGACCAGAATTGAAGATCTTGATCTTTCGGTTCGTTCCCATAACTGCCTGAGGCTTGCCGAAATTGAAACGCTCGGTGATCTGGTCTCCCGTAAGGAAGATGAGCTTCTTACCTACAAGAACTTCGGGAAAAAGTCCCTGATGGAGCTGAAAGAGCAATTGGAGAAATTTGAGCTGAAATTTGGTATGGATATCACCAAGTACCAGATGAAAGGATAAGGAAGTAAAACAGATTTTATTGAATTTTTGAGAAAGGCATATTGTTATGCGTAAAGTAAAGCCGGCAAGAAAACTTGGGAGGACAGCTTCCCATAGAAAGGCAACTCTGGCTAATTTATCAACACAGTTGTTGCTTCATAAACGTATAGAAACCACCGAGGCAAAAGCCAAGGAGACGCGCAAATACGTTGAAAAAATCATTACCAAGGCAAAAGGCGGTACAGTTCACGCCCAGCGTGTCATCTTTCGGAAAATCCGTGACAAAGCTGCTGTACGAGAGCTTTTTGAGGATATCGTCGGTAAAGTGGCCGAGAGGAACGGAGGTTACACAAGAGTGGTAAAGCTTGCACCGCGATATGGTGATGCTGCGAAAATGGCTGTACTGGAACTCGTCGATTATACTGAAGCACCGGCATCAGCGCCGAAAAAAGCCAAACAGGATCGTTCGAAACGTGTGAAGGGTTCGAAGAAGGAAGCGGCAACCGTCGAACCGGAGAAGAGTGAAGCTGCTGCTTCCACCGAAGACGAAGCAGCCGTTGCAGAAGGAGAGAAGTAGGCGAAGGCGGCAGTCTTGTGCAAAGCGACCATTCTTGTTGAACTTACAGGGCACCTCGAAAGCAGAAAAATTTCGAGGTGCCCTTTGTTTTTCAAGATTTCCATTTGTCTATCTGCAGGCGGTGACCACATATTTTTTATGGAAACATTTGTCGAACCTTTCGATTGGCAGAAGTGTGATATCAGCCGGAAAGCCGTTGTTTTTTTTTGCCCCGTCGAGGGCTTCCTGAACCTCTTTTTCAAGATCTCCCCCTTTCAGGCAGATAAGCATTCCATTCTCAGGGGGCAGCAGTCTTTCTGAGTATTTGCACAGGCGGCGGAGCGGAGCGACCTGGCGGCTGAGAACAGTATCAAAAGCCACACCTTTGAGTTCTTCCGCCCGTACTTTTTTTGCAAGAACGTTGTCCAGCCCGATAGTTTGTATCATGTCCTGGCATGCCTTGATTTTTTTTCCCGTTGCATCTATCAGCAGAAACGATGTTTCGGGGAATGCTATGGCAAGAGGAATCCCCGGCAGTCCGCCCCCTGTGCCGATGTCAAGCACTTTTTCGCCGGATTCAAATGGATGAAACAGCCCGATGAGCAAAGAGTGAAAAACATGCCGGACAAGCAGGGGAGCCGTTTCCTTTCTGCTCACAAGGTTAAGCGTCATGTTTAAGGATTCCAGAAGGTTGGCATACCGCTCAAGTTGCCGGAGCTGCAGGTCATGCAGTATGAGCCCTTCTTCAGCACACACGTCTTGAATTCTTTTTATATCAGGTACAGGTGCCATTACTCAGCATCTTGAAAAGGGATGGTCGCGGTTTTGCCGGCGACCTTGAAAAAATGATAAATTACTTGTAATGTATAAATTGTAACGCTGAAGGCAGGCCCTGAATTTCTTGTTTTTTGACGATATCCTGAAGAAAATATAAACACTCAACGATGCAGTTTCCGGTAAAGCATCTCTATGCAGTGATCATGGCCGGTGGAACAGGCGGTTTGATGCTGTGGCCCTATTCGAGAAAAAAAATCCCAAAGCAGTTTATCGATGTTTTCGGCAGCGGGACGATGATTGAGTCTGCAATCACTCGAATGAAGGATTCGGTTTTACCTGAGAATATCTACGTGGTGACAAACGCCCAGGGAGAAGTGATGATGCAGCAGTCTCTCCCGTGGTTTCCTCCTGAGAACATTCTCGTTGAGCCCGTTGCAAGAGATACTGCACCCTGCATTGCGCTTGCAACAGCCTATATAAGCAAAAGAGACCCTGAGGCGGTGATGGTTGCGGTTCCCTCTGATCTTCTGGTGCTCGATAAACAATCGTTTGGCGAGATACTCGATGCCGGTGTTACTGTTGCGCAGGACAGAAAAAGTATCGTGACCATAGGGATAACCCCGGACCGTCCTGAACCGGAATACGGTTATATTCAGGTTGACAAACTTCGGGCAGTGGAGGACTGTTTACCGGACAGCAATGTTTCCATGTTTTCCGTCAGGGCGTTTGCAGAAAAGCCTGACAGTAAAACTGCACAGGAGTTTATCGACAGTGGAGATTTTTACTGGAACAGCGGTATTCTGCTCTGGCATATCGATGTTATTCGTCGTGAGTTCGAGCGTTCCATGCCGGATCTCTACAAGGATCTGCAAAGCATCTACGACGCTATTGGTTCGGATCGGGAACGTGCCGTAATAGAAGATGTCTACAGTTGGATACATCCGGTATCGATTGCTTATGGTATCATGGAAAACGCTGAAACCGTTTGCATGCTTGCCGGGGATTTCGGGTGGACGGATCTCGGGAGCTGGGACGATGTTCTCAAGGTTGACAGGAAAGACCGCAAGGTTACCGAAAGCACCGATTTCAATCTGGTTCAGGTTGACACGGCAAACAATTTTATTAAAAAGCCCGAACAGAAAGCTGTTGCAATCGTCGGTCTGGACGATATTATTGTTATCGATACTGAAGATGCTCTGCTGATATGCCGCAAGGGACATTCACAGAATGTGCGAAAGGTTGTCGATATCCTGCGCCGTGAAGGCCTCGAGGATTATCTTTGAGATATGCTCCATTCGGTGCCGTCCCTGGTGTCTTTCAGTGTAAGCCCGGACTCCGCAAGCCTGTTGCGGATAAGGTCGCTGAGCGCAAAATCCTTGTTTTCCCTCGCCTGCTTGCGCAGGTCGAGCAGAATCGAGATCACGTCATCGAGCATCTCTTTTCCTGCAAATTTTTCTCCTGCAGCTTCCGTGTCGCCTGTCTCGATAATCCCGAGCACATCGTGACCGTAAGATTCGAAAATCCTTCTGCACGCATTGAGATCGCTTTCCGAGAGTCCTTTTTCGCTGTTCAGTGCCGTGTTGACCGCTTTTGCGAAGTCGAACAGGACGGCAATTGCTACAGGCGTGTTGAAATCATCATTCATGGCATCGGCAAACCGCTGCTCAAATGTCCCTGTATCGAGTTTGCCTGTGCCCGGCGCCCCGCCCTTCAGCGCACACCAGGTTTCCTGCAATTTTTCAAGCCCGGTTTGTGATGCCCGGATAGCTGCCTCTGAAAAATCCAGGGGAGATCGGTAGTGGGACTGCAGAATAAAGAACCGTATGACAACCGGGGGGAAATTTTGAAAGAGGTCCTTCAGGTTTACCGAGTTTTTCAGGGATTTCCCCATTTTCGAGCCGTTCACCGTCACCATGTTATTGTGCATCCAGTAACGGACGTAAGGTTTGCCTGTAGCGGCTTCGGACTGTGCAATTTCGCACTCATGGTGGGGAAACTTGTTTTCCATGCCGCCCCCATGAATATCGATGGTGTCGCCGAGATATTTCATTGCCATTGCAGAGCATTCAGCGTGCCATCCCGGATAGCCGGTACCCCATGGAGAGTCCCATTTCATCAGGTGACCAGGCTCGGCTTTTTTCCAGAGAGCGAAATCCGCAGGGTGTTGTTTCTCGCTTTTCGATTCAACCCTGACGCCTGATTGCTGCGCTTCCTGGTCGGTTCTGCCTGAAAGCCTGCCATAGCCGGGAAAAGACGATACCGAGAAATACACGTTACCGTTTACCTCATAGGCATGACCTTTTTCCATCAATATCCTTATCAGTGCAATCTGTTCGGGAATGTGTCCGGTTGCCGTAGGAGCGATGTTCGGCCTTTCTACCCCCAGTCGATCCATATCCTCATAGTAGCTCCGCGTATAGTACTGGGCAATCTCCATGGGGTCGGTCTTCTCGATACGTGCCTGTTTGGCAATTTTGTCTTCACCTTCATCGGCATCATCGGTAAGGTGGCCGACATCGGTTATATTCTGTATATACTTGACCGTATAGCCGAGATACCGGAGCCATTTGACGACCACATCAAATGAAACATAGCTTTTGGCGTGGCCCAGATGGGCGTGTCCGTAAACCGTGGGGCCGCAGACATAGACGGTTGCTATTCCCTGGTGCAGCGGTGTAAACTCTTCTTTCTGCCGGCTGAGAGAATTATATATATACAAAGGCATGTCAAGTGGTTTGAACGTTTAAGGGGAAGTTAAACATTTGGGTTTTTAGCACAAGGTTTTTAGCTTTCCAGTTCAACTGCTTAGCCGGTCTTGCAACTCCGGCCACTGCTCACGGGCCTTCCCTTGACGTAGATACTGCTCTGACATGAAAATACGAAACGCAAGGTTTTATAAAAGTGTTTCCGCCCTTGACCAGCTTCCGGAAGAGCAGTTACCGGAAATTGTTTTTGTCGGAAGATCGAATGTCGGGAAATCGACGTTGCTTAATTCGCTTACGGGCAGAAAAGGGCTGGCAAAAACAAGTTCGACACCTGGAAAAACGCAGCTCATAAACTATTTCGTTATAAACGATACCTGCTTTTTTGTAGACCTTCCCGGCTACGGGTATGCCAAGGTGGATAAAGGCCGAAAGCACGAATGGGGGAAACTGCTTGGCGATTATGTTCGTACCCGTGACCGTATCAGTCTCGTTATCCTGCTTATCGATTCCCGGCACCCTGACATGGAATCCGATCATCACATGACGGAGTTTCTGGAATACTGCGGCCGTCCCTATGGTATTGTGTTAACCAAATATGACAAACTGAAACAGAAAGACAAGGTGCGTGCCGGGCTTGCAATGAAAAGTTGCGCGTTCAAATCCAAATTTATAGTAAATTACTCGGCTCTTTCCGGGCAGGGAAAGGAGCGGCTTTTAGAACAACTTGCCACGTATACAGGCTAAAAAAAGAATTGTCGTGAAAGAAAAAACAAACATGCAGCAACCATCGGCTTCAGCAACGGTCATTGTCGGGACGCAGTTCGGCGATGAAGGAAAAGGAAAACTGGTTGATTTTCTGTCCTCGAAATTTGATGTTGTTGCGCGCTACCAGGGCGGTGCGAATGCGGGGCATACCATCTGCTTTGACGGTAAGACGGTCGTTCTTCACCTGATCCCTTCAGGGATTTTTCATGAAAATTGCACCTGCGTTATCGGTAACGGAGTTGTTATCGATCCCAATGCCCTGCTCGACGAAATACGACAGGTGGAAGAACTTGGCTACGACGTGAAAGGGAGGCTGTTTATAAGCCACAACGCTCATCTTATCATGCCCTACCACAAACTGCTTGATTCGCTGCACGAGACAGCCCAGAACAAGAAAAAAATCGGTACGACCGGCCGCGGTATCGGTCCGAGCTATGAGGACAAGTTTGCGCGTAAAGGCATTCGTGTCGTTGATCTGCTTCACCCTGAAATCCTCGAAGAGAAGCTGCGCTCCAATCTCGAAGTGAAAAACAAACTGATCAGAAATATCTACGGTTCAGAGGAGATCGATATCGATACCATGGTGCGCCAGTACTCCGAGTTCGACGAAATCATCAATCCTTATGTTACCAACACCCAGCTTCTTTTGAACAAGGCCCTTCGCCAGGGGAAATCCGTTTTGCTCGAAGGTGCCCAGGGGTGCCTGCTCGATGTCGATCACGGAACCTACCCTTATGTAACATCATCCAACCCGACTGCAGGTGGAGCGTCGACCGGTTCGGGTATTGCACCGAACTACATCAGCAACGTGATCGGCGTTGTCAAGGCCTATATGACCCGCGTTGGTAACGGTGCATTTCCAACCGAGCTGCATGATGAAACCGGTGACAAACTCGGAAAGATCGGAAACGAGTTTGGAGCGACAACGGGAAGGAAACGCCGATGCGGCTGGCTCGACCTTGTTGCACTGCGTTACTCTCTGATTGTCAACGGTGTGACGGAGATCGCTTTGACAAAGCTCGATGTTCTTGACGCATTCAGTACGATAAGTGTGTGCACCTCATACATGCTTGACGGGAAGGAGATCACCGACTTCCCCACCGATGATCAGACTCTCAGTCGTGTAACACCGGTGTATAAAGCCCTGAAAGGCTGGAACGCATCCAATGCGGCGGCACGTTCATACGACGATCTGCACACCGAGACAAAAGCTTTTATCGAGTTTCTCGAAGATGAACTTGCGGTACCGGTCACCTTTATTTCGGTTGGCCCGGGCAGGAATGAAACCGTATTCAGATAATTATTACAACCGGAGCAGCATGGAGGAGGAATCATGGCTTTGATGGACATCACG
>JAKSCY010000577.1 GCA_022360355.1 Chlorobiales bacterium | reverse complement strand
CTTGTCGTTAAAAGAAACATGCTGATGCGGACGGTGTCACAGAGGTTTTGTTTCTGAAACTAAATATCATGATAGGAGGTTCTTCTAAAAACCATCTCAGATCAACAAGGTTTCATGAAGGGCTACTGAAATTTATTATCTTGTTATGTGTGGGGAAAGAATAAAGTTTTACTTTACTGAGCGCCGGTCAATACTTTATCAAGGTGGGGAAGTGAGAAACTTTCAAGGCATATAAGTCGATGTACACTATAGAGTACAAGGTCAGACGGAGCTTTGTTTTTTTTGGTATTGGAAATTCAAATTTTCGGAGTGCAGAAACAGAGGTGAATTCTTGATTTCATATTCATAAACATGAGCACAGGTTTTCCTCTATTGCGATCATGCATATTCCGACTTTTCCTGGAGGCATTCTGTTTAAAACAGATATCAGTGATTAAATCATTACGTATAAATCAATGCTTTTTAAACTAAAAAAAAGAAGGCGAGTCATGGAAAAAGCACTCAAAACGTTCCTGATCGGGGTTTTGGTCATACAAATTCTGATAATGCCTGTAATGACTTCTTCATCTTTTGCTCAGGTTTTTGAATCACAGGTTTCGCCACCACCTTCCGGAATTACCTCTCCGGTTTTACCTGTGGTGCCTGCTGCACCAGTTGTACCTTCAACAGGTTCTTCATTGCCTTCTTCCCTTGAAATCCAGCCCGGGAATTATTTTACCGATGATATGGGAAACCTTCTCATGTATGTCAATGTCTGGGGTGAAGTTGGTGATCCCGGTCAGCATATTGTCAGAGAAGGTGCTGATATTTCAACTGTGATTTCAATAGTAGGAGGGCCTTCTACGGAGGCGGAATTATCAAAAGTAAGGTTGATTCGCCACACACCTGATGAAGATGGCACGAACAGTTATATCATTGATCTTAAAAAATACGCTAAAGTGGGTGATCGCTCCGCTTTCGTTGAACTGAGACCCAATGATACGATTATTGTTCCTGAGGACCGAACGATTGATACTGGAACGGTTGCGACCTTTATTGGTCTTGCGGTTTCAATCGCTACTCTCATACGTGTTTTTTAGTCTGTTTCATGGTATTGTTCTTCAATATTTCAAGTGGAATAAGGTTTTAAGCTATGCTTGAAGTTAGAGATTCCAACACCTGGGCCAATATCTGGGGGTTGTTGCAGCTGCTCTGGCGAAGAAAATACATTGTAGCAGCAATTACCGCAGTGGCTCTGGTTGGCGCTTATATCAATTATTTGTCGGCGTCACCGGTTTATCGCTCATCGTCTATATTGATGATAGACAACTCCGAGTCCGGTCGGCGGCTGTATAGTGAAGAAGGAACCGAACCGTTAATCAACGCTGAGCGTCTGGAAACTGATTTGGCGATTATACAGTCTTTTCCTCTCGCTGAAAGAGTTGTGGACAGTCTCTATAACAGCCCATACCGTGATTCCCTTGAGATTTTCGGGAAACGGACCTACCGGACGAAAGTAGGTGCCTTTTTTGACAATCTTTTCGGAAGGTCTGCCGGCAAAGAGCAGGAGCAGGGTGAAGGTGAGATTGTGGTGCAAGATGTAGTGCAGGATGTCATGCTTGATGGCGGGCAAGCCCCGGAGGAGGGTAGGAGTATAGCGCAGGATGGGGTACAGGCACAGGAAGAGGGCGCACTTCAGAGTGATTTTTCAAGGAGAAGCCGTCAATATGCTGAAATACTCTTGTCGAGGGTGTCGGTTTCAAACCGGCCCGGAACCAACATTATCAATGTGTCTATTGTAAGTCCTTTTCCTGAAGAGTCCGCGTTATTGACAAATACTCTGTGCCGTATTTATCAAGGATGGAATATCGAGCAGGCCATGTCGTTGCGTGATTTCATAAGCGGTCAACTGGAAGAGCAGAAGGTAAAGGTGGCTGATGTGGAAAATGCTCTTTCGGGGTATATGAGAGCGGAGAACATCTATGAGCTGACAGGAAATGCAGGACAGCTTCTTGCTCAGGTCGCCAGTATCGATTCACGGTACAATGGTGTCCAGGCTGAAGCCAATATTCTCAAGCAGAGGCTCGACTATCTTACACAAAAGCTTTCAGGTGAAGAAAGGGAACTCAGCGAACGTGTGGCAAGATCGCTGGCTGAGAAGTTAAATGCTTTCAAGGAAAAGATAAGAAATGAGGAAAAGGCTTTGCGGGAACTTACTGTCCAAAGAGGTAAAGAGGATATCGCTGTCAAGAACAAGCAGGCGGAAATAGATGGAATGAAAGCCCAGTTGAGCCGAATGACCCGAACCCAGATTGCAGGTGAGTTAGGCTATGCAGCACGCACCCGTCAATACAAGTATGATCTTATCAGAGAGCAGCTGCAGACCGACATTCAATTGGCAGAGCTTGATTACAGCGCAAACGAGCTGCTGCGGTTAAAAAGATATTATGAGTCCGAACTGGAAAAACTGCCGGAAAAACAGCTTGAATATGCACGGCTTCAGCGGGAAAGGGAGGTAATGAATGACAACTACTCATTTTTGCGTCAGAGGCTGGAAGAGGCGAGGATCGATATTGCATCAAAAACAGGTGAGGTTGTCATTGTCGGAGAGGCTTTTCCGCCGGACTCCCCTATTTCACCCAATCTCAAAAAAAACCTGCTGATAGGATTATTATCGGGTTTGGGTCTGAGTGTGTTACTTGTCTATGTTATGAATGTGTTCGACGATACTATACGTGATGAGCAGTTTTTTGATGATCACGATTATATCGTTCTTGCAAAGATACCCTATATCGGCAGGTTGGGGAGAAGAAGTCTTTCAGGTTCGGATGAGGGAGGCGGGCCGGGAAGTTCTTCATCTTCTCCGATACTGATAACTGATGAGCTGTCGTCGGCCTTTGCGGAGAGTTTCAGGGACCTCCGTACGAATCTGGGACTGTTCCACGATGATTCCAGGCTGAAAACCCTGCTGGTTACCGGAACATCGGTATCTGAAGGAAAGTCAACCGTGTGCGCGAATCTCGGGCTTTCTATGGCAATGTTGGGGAAGAAAGTTGTTGTTGTTGACTGTGATTTGCGCCGTCCTGCTCAGCATGATTTTTTCCATGCAGCTAAAAGTCCTGGTGTATCGGATTTTCTCTCAAGTGAGTCAGAAGGTTTGGATGAGGGCTTAGTCCAGGGAACAGGGTATGAAAATCTCCATATTCTTCCTGCAGGTTCTGCCGTGGACAACCCCAATGAGCTGCTTTACTCCTCAAGGATGCCGGAACTGGTCGAAGAGCTTAAAAAGCACTATGATCTTGTGTTGCTTGACAGCCCTCCGATGTTGCTTCTGAGTGATGCTGCCGTACTGTCTCAGTCTGTAAATGGCGTGCTTTTGACCGGGCGGATCCGATACAGCAGCAAAAAACATTTCAAGGAGCTGAAAAAGCTTGTTTTCCTGAAAGAGAATCTTCTTGGTGTGGTGCTGATCGGGGACACGTTCCAGAAGAAATACGGAAAGTACGGATACTCGTATAAACATTTGGATCATTATTCTTCCGAAAAGGAGTAGCGGCAGTTGCAGGGCCATGCTCCTGCATCGTGAAATGCGGTTTTCCTGAACAGACCGTTTCATATTGTCCCTTGGGATAGTGCTTTGCAGCCCCCGGCTTTCCGGGGGCTGCGCCTGTTTTCGGGCCTGTTGAACTTTTTCCAGGCATGCGGTTTTGTTTGCCGCCATTCCTTTTTTCTTGTGAGGTTTTCCCCTGCGGGTATCTGTTCTGATTGAACAGCAGTCTCATCGTATCCCTTCTTTGATTCTCATAGTGAGAATATGTATCACGCTGATACCCTGATTGTCTTTCATTTTGTTCACTGTGAGACGCTTTTTTCTGTCTCAACAATTCAGGGCTCCTGATAAGCGCTTGTTAAAGCTTTTGTCTGGAAGGTGGCGGGTATGGCATGATTTTTGAGGGTTTATTTGGTAGAAATCGATAAAATCATGAACCCCAGTAATCATGCTCGCAAACGTACTCACAGTCATTCTCGGTATATTCCTTGCTTCTTTAGGGGTAGTCTTCCAGTATAATGGGGAGATGCCCTATAGAAACTTGGCTGAGATATGGGAAGTCATGCGTGAGCATGTGGCAATATACCTGCTCTCCCTGTTTACGGCTCACGTTTCCATTGCAGGCTTGACCGCTTCTGCAGGAAAGCTCAAGCTTGTAGACATGCCCGATCACAATCGCAAGGTACATGTAGATGCAAAACCACTTGTTGGCGGTTTGGGAATTGTGGCAGGTGTTATGACGACAATGCTGTTGTTTTTTCCTGTTGTCAAATATATCAGTTTGATGTTTTCCATTCTGCTGATTCTCGGGATCGGCGTTCTTGATGACCGCTTTGACATCAGTTTTAAGTTCCGCTTTCTCGCCCAGATTGCAGCCACTGCAATAACAATGAATTATTTCAAGGGCATGCATCTGCATTCTTTTGGTAATCTGTTGGGTTTAGGCCAGATAGATACCGGAATCCTTGTAGTCCCGATTACTATCTTCTGCGTGCTGGGTGTCATCAACGCCATTAACATGATCGATGGTCTTGACGGTCTCGCAGGAACCATATCTCTGGTGGCATTTGGGGGTTTTGCATTTCTTGCATGGCTGAACGATATGCCGAGTTTTACACTTCTCGGGTTAACATTTGCAGGTGCACTCGCAGCATTTCTGAAATTTAACTGGTACCCTTCAAAGCTTTTTATGGGTGATGCGGGAAGTATGACTCTTGGTTTCGTTCTTGCCTTTTTCTCGATTCAGCTCACGCAGAAGCCGGGAGGCATTGTTCCTCCGGTTGCTGCGCTGCTTATTCTTGCAGTACCTGTTACTGATACTCTTGTTGTGATGACCAGAAGAATGATGCAGAAAAAGAGCCCTTTTTCACCGGACAAGACACATATGCACCATGTTTTGCACCAGATGGGTCTCGGTCATTCCGGTGTTGTTATTATCATGGGTTCGCTGACGATGATTTTTACTCTTGTTGCAGTTGCTTCAACCGCTCTTAAAGTCCCCGATTATGCCTTGTTCGGGTTCTACGTTTGCTGGTTTGTATTTTTCTGGATGTCATCTTCTCCGGAAAAAGGAATTTACAGGGTTATTGGTTATCTTCTCAAAAAGAGGCTTCCGTTGAACTCTGAAGCTTCATGATGGTTTTGTCGGGGAGGTAAAGATTCTGTTTTTTCAGAAAGATACGTTCAGTATTACCGGATAATGCTCTTCTCCCGTTACCCCATAATTTTGTTCCATGTCAAAAAAAGCTTTAATCACCGGAATAACCGGCCAGGATGGTTCTTATCTTGCCGAGCTTTTGCTTGAGAAAGGTTATGAAGTTCATGGTATCGTAAGGCGAAGCAGTTCGTTCAATACCGGAAGGATTGACCATATCATTCATGATGAAAAATTTCAGGGGCGATTTTTTTTTCATCACGGTGACATTACCGACGTCAGTAATCTCAACAGGCTGCTTGAAAAAATTCATCCGGACGAGATTTACAATCTTGCTGCACAGAGCCACGTCAAGGTTTCTTTCGATTTGCCGGACTATACTGCACAGGTTGATGCGCTTGGGACGCTCAGATTTCTTGATGCAATAAGGGAGACCCGGATCAATACAAGGCTTTACCAGGCCTCGACGAGCGAGCTGTTTGGTAATGTCAGAGAAGTTCCCCAGACGGAAAATACTCCTTTTTATCCCCGGTCTCCCTACGGCGTAGCCAAGCTCTATGCCTACTGGATTATTGTGAACTACCGTGAGGCATACGATCTTTTCGCATGCAACGGGATTCTTTTCAACCATGAATCTCCCCGGCGCGGGGAGACTTTTGTTACAAGAAAAATCACCATGGCGGCAGCAAGGATCAAGGCGGGACTTCAGGAGACGCTTCTTCTTGGAAATTTGAATGCAAGGCGGGACTGGGGATATGCCCCTGAATATGTCGAGGGAATGTGGCGTATGCTGCAGCAGGAAGCTCCGGATGATTTTGTGCTTGCCACCGGGGAAACACATACGGTCAGGGAGTTTACCGATTATGCTTTCGGGGAACTTGATATCAAGCTTGAGTGGGAGGGAAGCGGTCCCGATGAAAAGGGTTTTGATACGGCGTCCGGAAAGATGCTTGTCGCGGTTAATCCGGACTACTATCGTCCAACGGAAGTTGATCTGTTAATCGGAAATCCGGCGAAAGCCAAGGAAAAACTCGGGTGGGAAGCGAAGATAAAATTTGAGGAACTCGTCAGGCTGATGGCCAGAGCTGACTGGGAAAAATTGCAGCAACGCGGTTATTAACTGCAGGTGACAATCGTGGAAAAGCGCTCGAAAATATTCGTTGCCGGACACCGGGGTCTTGTTGGTTCGGCTGTTGTGCGTAAATTACGAAATAGAGGCTATAATAATATCCTTACCCGCACCCATCAGGAACTCGATCTGCTCGACCAGACGGCCACCTTTTCTTTTCTGGAAGATGAAGAGCCGGATTATATTGTTGTGGCCGCAGCGAAAGTAGGGGGAATTCTTGCCAACAATATATACAGGGCCGATTTCATCTATGAAAACCTGATGATAGAAGCTAATCTTATTCACGGTGCGTGGCGTGCAGGGACACGGGAGCTTCTTTTTCTCGGTTCTTCCTGTATTTATCCCAAGTTGGCGCCACAGCCCATGCCGGAAAACTGTCTGCTTACCGGTGAGCTGGAGTATACCAATGAGCCGTACGCAATTGCAAAGATTGCCGGCATTAAGTTGTGCGAGAGCTATAACCTGCAGTACGGCACGAATTACCTTTCTGTAATGCCGACTAACCTGTACGGTCCCAATGATAATTTTGACCTTGAAAAATCCCACGTTCTGCCGGCACTCATCAGGAAGTTTCATCTCGGTAAATGTCTGATGGGGGAAAACCGAGATGCCGTCAGGTCGGACCTCGACAAAAATCCGATTGAAGGGATCGATGGTTCAGCTTCCTGGGAGGATATTCTCGCCGTCCTGAACAAGTACGGTATTTCACTCGCCACTCGCCACTCGTCACTTGTCACCATCTGGGGCACCGGAACGCCACGCCGTGAGTTTCTCCACAGTGACGATCTGGCAGATGCAAGTGTTTTCATCATGGAAAATGTCAGTTTCAGGGATACATATGACGCAGACGTCTCAGAGGTTCGCAATACGCATATCAACATAGGTACGGGAGAGGACGTTTCCATTCGGGAACTTGCAAACACGATTATCAGGATTACCGGGTTCAGGGGCGGAATACGTTTTGATGCTTCAAAGCCTGATGGTACACCGAGAAAACTGCAGAATGTTGATAAGCTCAGACGTCTTGGCTGGAAACATAACGTTGAGCTTGAAGAGGGCATAGCAGGGATCTATCGGGAGTATTGTGCAGCCTGAAAACATGAAGACTGATACATTACAAGAATGAAAAATCTTCTTCCTGAACTGATTACCCTTCCTAAAATTGAAGATCCCCGTGGTAATCTAACCTTTATTGAGGAGGAGAATCATATTCCTTTCAAAATCAAGCGGGTTTACTGGGTTTATGATGTTCCGGGGGGGCAGACAAGGGGGGGGCACGCTTTTAAAGAGCAACAGGAGCTGATTGTTGCATTGAGCGGGAGCTTTGACGTGCTTGTCAACCATGGCAACGGTACCCAAAGGATTCACCTGAACCGTTCGTACTTCGGGTTGTATGTTCCCAATGGGTTGTGGCGGCACATGGATAACTTCAGTACCAACTCTGTCGGCATGATGCTTTCATCTACCTTTTATGATGAAATGGATTATATCCGTGATTTTGATGAATTTTTGAAGTTCAGGCAAAATCATTGATAGTAACCTATGTGGATGTGAGAATTCTTTTGTTAATGCAAAAATGAAAGTAGTTGAGGTTTGTAGTAAGGACTTTCTTGATGTTGTTAATGACCCGTATCACATATATGCGAGTTCAGGTTTCAATGATTTGAATTCTGTGAAATGTGAAGAGGTTTATTATCTGTTGTTTAAGGAAAGAAAGTACCGGCTGGCGATTGCAGGAGGTAAGGTTATGAACGAGTTCCGTTCCCCTTTTTCTGCACCGTTTGGCGGATTTGTTTTTTTTTCGGATAGTGTGGGTCAGGAACATATAGATAGGGCAATTGAGGCATTGGTGGCGTGGGTGAGGAGCAAAGGGATGTTGAAAATAAGAATTACCTTACCCCCGGCTATTTATCATGATTCATTTATTTCAAAGTTGGTGAACAGCTTTTACAGATCTCGTTTTTCAGCCGAGAAGATCGATTTGAATCATGCTTTTTTACTGAACGCATTTGATGTGTCGTATCAAGAAAAGATTTGTCACAACGCAAGAAGAAATTTGAAAAAGTCTTTTTCGAATGACTTGACTTTTGAGAAGGCCCGTAAAATGGAGGAAAAGTCTATAGTTTATGATGTTATCAAGAAAAACAGGGAGGATAAAGGGTATTCGCTTCGTATGTCCTTCGAAAATATTATTGATACCACGGATGTCGTGAAGGCCGACTTTTTTCTCGTAAGGAGCAACACAGGTAAGCCTGTTGCATCTTCTCTTGTGTTTCATGTCGCATCCGATATTGTACAAGTTATATATTGGGGGGGGCTGTTGGAGTATAATGATCTGAAAACGATGAATTTTATGTCCTACAGGATTTTTGATTATTATAATAAGCTAAGAAAGAAGATAGTTGATATTGGGCCTTCAACTTCGGATTCTGTACCTAATAATGGCCTTTGTGTTTTTAAGGAAAGTATCGGTTGTAACGTTTCTTTAAAATTTTCATTTTTTAGGGATTTATTGTGATTTATTGCTGAAAAATTGTCGGTATTTAAGTTTTTCTGGACAGATATAAATACGTTTTTTTCTTCCCTTTTTCTGTGTTTTGAAATGTTCATTTGTTTTCCGTTTGGCTATGATAGTACATTTGCTTTGGGAAAGAATTGTTTTGTGTGTTTACATTACTGATATTGTAGAATGACAAGAGTACTGAAACAAAGCTCAGTATATGAATGCAGTATTGTGTATTTGTCCAAGGTGCACAATCGCGCAGGGAATATTACCGCTATCGAAAACAAAAAGTCGATCCCTTTCGACATTAAGCGTGTGTACTATCTCTACGACGTCCCCGGCGGGGAAGAGAGAGGCGGCCATGCACATTACGAGCTGCAGCAGTTTGTTGTAGCATTAAGCGGGGCTTTCGATGTGCTTCTCGATGACGGAACCAACAAAAAGGTGGTTCATCTGGACCGTCCGTTTATCGGGTTGCATATCACCACAGGCATATGGCGCGAGTTGCTGAACTTTTCATCCGGTTCTGTTTGTCTGGTCCTTGCATCGCACAAATATGACGAAAGTGATTACATCAGGGACTATGACAACTTTATAAGGCTTGTAACGTGAGTTTGTGCAGCAGGGAAAAGCGAGCTTCTACAACCGGTGCGTAAGATTGTTTCTGGCTGTATGATAAAATTTCTTGATCTGAAAGAGATCAACAACCAATATGCCGACGAGCTCAAGCAGGCCGTTAGTGAGGTGATTGATTCAGGCTGGTACTTGCTGGGGGAAAGGGTTGCACGCTTTGAGTCGAACCTGGCCTTGTACACAGGCGTCGGCAATGCTGTGGGGGTGGGAAACGGTCTTGACGCTCTCCGGTTGATTTTTCGAGCCTATATCGAGGCGGGGGTCATGAGACAGGGCGATGAAGTTATTGTGCCCGCCAATACTTACATTGCTTCTGTTCTGGCCATAACGCACAGCGGTCTCAGGCCTGTTCTTGTCGAGCCCGATATCAGTACGTATAACCTCGATCTTTCACTTGTCGAACGGCACATCACCGAACGCACAAGGGGAATCATGGTGGTGCATCTGTACGGCAGGGCCTGCTGGTCTGAAGAACTGGAAGCAATCGCGGAAAAATACAACCTCAGGATTGTCGAGGACAATGCTCAGGCAATCGGGGCCAAATGGCGGGGGAAAAGAACCGGGTCCTTTGGTGACGCGGCAGCGCTCAGTTTTTATCCGGGGAAGAACCTCGGAGCGCTCGGCGATGCCGGCGCTGTAACGACGAATGATTCTGAACTGGCAGACCTCGTCAGAGCATTGGGCAACTATGGCTCCAGAGAAAAATATATAAACGAATTCAAGGGTTTTAACAGCCGTCTTGATGAAATACAGGCGGCGTGTCTGGACGTGAAGCTCAGACACCTGGATGCCGAGAACCGGAAAAGGCGTGAAGTAGCAGGCTATTATTGCGAGCACATCACGAATCCGGATATCATACTGCCGCGTTTCGGTAAACCGGCCGATATAATAGAGGATGAGGGCAATGTCTGGCATCTTTTTGTTATCCGTGCATCAGACAGGGAAAATCTGCAGACCTGTCTTGAGACGAGGGGGATACAGACCCTCATTCATTATCCCGTACCTCCGCATCAGCAGCAGGCATACGCCGAAATGAGGGGTTTGTCGCTGGGAGTCACCGAAAAAATCCATCGGGAGGTGCTGAGCCTGCCGCTCAGCCCGGTTCTGTCAGAGCAGGACGTAGAGTATGTCGTGGCTGCTATTAACAATTATACGCGACGGCACGGTTGTGTACAGGCAGAATAGTGCAATGAACGATCAAAAATCCTCTTTTCGTCAGATATTCAAGGCAACCTCGCTGTTCGGAGGAGTCCAGGTCTTCCAGATCATTATAACCATTCTCCGTTCCAAAATTATAGCGGTTCTGCTCGGCCCTGCGGGCATGGGAATTTCAGGACTGTTTAATTCGGCTACCAATACTATTGCATGGATGACGAGCATGGGGCTCGATACCAGTGCCGTCAAAAACATTTCGGAAGCCAATGCCAAAGAAGATGAAGAGCGGGTCGGGCTTGTCATCACTGTTTTCCGTCGTCTTGTCTGGATTACCGGCTTGCTTGGCATGGTGGTAACCCTTGCTCTCAGTCCGTGGCTCAGCGAGGTGACATTTAACAGCAGTGAGTACACCATCGCGTTTATCCTGCTGTCGATTACTCTTCTCTTCAATCAGTTGGGCAATGGCCAGAGAGTTCTTCTGCAGGCAACGCGCAAGCTTGAATACCTGGCAAAATCAGGAATGGCAGGTGCCGTTGTCGGTTTGATCCTGTCTGCCCCTCTCTATTATTTCTGGCGCACTGACGGAATCGTCCCTGCAATTATTGTCAGCTCGATGATAGGACTGGCCCTGGCATTCTATTACGGCAGAAGAGTGCCCGTTAAAAAGGTGAAAGTTGATTGGAAGGCCGTATTTACTGAAGGTGAGGGTATGCTACGGATGGGGGTGATGCTCAGTCTGAGTGGTCTGATAACGACAGGAGCAGCCTACATCATGCGTGTGT
This sequence comes from Chlorobiales bacterium, assembly GCA_022360355.1. Lineage (GTDB taxonomy): Bacteria > Bacteroidota > Chlorobiia > Chlorobiales > Chlorobiaceae > Prosthecochloris. The sequence goes on along the minus strand of JAKSCY010000577.1, from coordinate 97 downwards.
ATATAGGCCGTGTGGGAGGGATAGAGGAGGTCGGTCTGTACCATGCCGGATTTGCGATAGTGACCACCTATGTCGGCCTTGTTTTTTCTGCGATGGG
>JAKSCY010000588.1 GCA_022360355.1 Chlorobiales bacterium | reverse complement strand
TTCTTTTGCATCCATCTGAACATCCCGAAGCGTCATGTCCAGCCCGACTCCGTATCCCGAGACAAAGGGCAGCGCTTCCTGTACAGGGATGTTTTCCGCGTCTTTGCCTATGAGCAGTACCAGTTCCGCTTCGTAGTGCATGTTGTTTGATATCGGTTTGCCCCGAAAAACAGGGATCGATGTCCTGCCGTTTGAGGAAAGGGAAGAGGCAGGTTTCAGGAAGATGATCGGTTCTTCAGGTTTTTCGGCCTTTCTTTTGGCGATTTCACCTTCTGACTCCCACTGCAGCATCTCTTCAGCATGCAGTTGATAGTTTTTTCCGACGCAATATATCGAGGAAGGGCGGAGGGACGCTGCTGGTATAAGATTCATGGACAAGGTGGTCTTTTGGTTTGCGTAAGTAATTGAAATGTATGAAGACTAATTTAGTATCTTAAGCATTTGTGCAATGCAGCGTACGACATGTGGATTCGTTGCCGGTAAAAGAAGGAGCGGGTTTGGATAAGATGATAACTACTGAACGCAAAACCAGCATCAGGCGGGAGCTGAGGAATGTTCGGGCTTCGATGGGCGTTAATGAGTGGAGATCGGGAAGTCTTCTCATTGCGGATAGAGTTTTTCAGATGCCTGAATTTTGTCATGCCACAAGCGTCATGCTCTATCTTTCCATGAATGACAGACGGGAAGTGGATATGGAACCCCTCATACGTCGTGTCGCGGCTGCCGGGAATATCCGCATGTTCGTACCGTTTTCAAGCGGAGAAACGCTCTGTGCCGTGTCTTTCAGCGAGGGTGATCCTGTTGTGCCGGGCAGGTATGGTCAGCCGGAACCTGTTTCAGGAAGAACATGCAAACATGGGGTGCCTGACATAGTGGTTGTTCCTGCTGTTGCCGTTGACCGTAAAGGGAGGCGCCTTGGGTATGGAAAAGGATATTATGACCGTTTTATCGCCGGGTTGCGAAAAAAAGGGGAAACCCCTTTTGTTCTTGCTCCGGTGTTTTCTTTCCAGCTTGTGAGCGTTTTGCCTGAAGAACCGTGGGATGAGAAGCTTGATGGTGTTGTTACGGAGAAAGAGGTATTGAGATTTTAGATAACCCCGAATATATTTTTCAGAATGGACAAGGATGCAGGTTCGGTAGAAGTACCGGTGACGGTTTCTGATTTGAAAAATCCCGCTTATTATGTAAACCGGGAATTGAGCTGGATGGAGTTTAACCAGAGAGTACTTGAAGAAGCACTCTCTCCTGATGCGCATCCGCTGCTTGAACGGGCGAAATTTATTTCCATTTTCAGTTCCAACCTCGACGAGTTTTTCATGATTCGCGTTGCCGGGCTCGAAGATCAGTATGAGGCCGGAATACAGGACCGTTCTGTTGATGGCCTTACGCCACAGGAGCAGATCGAGAAAATCCGTGAGGAAGTCATCAAACAGTTTCATCAGAGAAATGACTGTTTCTACAAGGATATATGTCCCCGGCTGAACAAGCATGGCATTGAGTTTGCCGAGTACCGGAATCTCGATGCAAGCCAGAAAGAGGTGTTGCAGAGATATTTCAGGCATGAGATTTTTCC
>JAKSCY010000488.1 GCA_022360355.1 Chlorobiales bacterium | reverse complement strand
GGAATATTGTTCTCACGGGCATGACGTATGAAACTGATTTTGCCTTCGATACCCCTGTCGCCAAAACCGGGAGCAACCAGTATACCGTGGACATCTTTCAAGAATGCTGCTGCACTGCCACCATTTTCCTCAGCGTTTTCCGCCCTGAGCAGCCTGACATTTACCGTGACGTTGTTACTTGCTCCGGCGTGGACAAATGCCTCGAGGATTGACTTGTACGCATCAGGATATTCGGTGTATTTGCCGCATATCGCAATCGTCACCTCACCGTCTGTCGGGTGTTTCACCTTGTTGCAGAAATCCCGCCAGTAGGAAAGTTCAGGGTCTTTAAATTTCTTGATATTGAGCTTCTTCAACACACGTTTGTCGAGCTGTTCGTTAAGCAGCATCAACGGCACGTCATAAATAGTCCCGCAATCATTCAGACCGATGACATCGGACTCGTGAAGGTTACAGAAGTGCCCGACTTTGTTCTTGATCTCTCTTGAAAGAGGCTTCTCGCTGCGGCAAACAAGTATGTCCGGCTGAATTCCCGTCTCAAGCAGCATCTTGACACTGTGCTGTGTCGGCTTGGTTTTCAGCTCACAGGCCGCCTTGATGTAGGGAACGAGGGTCAAATGAATGTTCAGGAGGTTTTTGGGGCCCATGTCGAGCTTTAACTGACGCATGGCTTCGAGAAAAGGCAACGACTCGATATCACCGATAGTACCGCCGATTTCGGTAATCAGAACGTCCAGACTGCCGTTTTTCGCCTGTTCGTTCATTTTCTCCTTGATCTCGTCGATCACATGAGGCACAACCTGAACGGTACCGCCAAGATATTCCCCCTGGCGCTCCTTGTCGATCACCGATTTGTAGACCCTGCCCATCGTGAGATTGGAAGCCTGAGATGTCGGTTCGTCAAGGAATCGCTCATAATGGCCGAGATCGAGATCTGTTTCGGCACCGTCATCGGTCACGTAGACCTCACCGTGCTGATAGGGAGACATCGTGCCGGGATCAACGTTGATATAGGGATCATATTTCTGTATCGCCACGCGCAGTCCTCGGGATTTCAGGAGCAATCCAAGGGAAGCGGACAGAATACCTTTGCCAAGAGACGAGACAACCCCTCCTGTAACAAAAATATGCTTTACGTTTTTCGGTCGTGCCATAGCGGTAATGGTGTTTTCCAAAATTGATCGTTTCGCAGAACGCGGCAGCATGCCACGCTTTCGGATTATCTCAGAACATGCACCTGTCCTGCTTTTGTCTCACGTACTACAGTGACAGATGCGAACCATCACAGAACGGTTTGTTCCCCGACTGGCCGCAACCGCATATCGCAACGGTTTTCGCCTCTTCAATTTCCACCTTGTAGGAGTGCATGCCCGTCCCGTGATGGGAGCCGTCACAATACGGTTTGTTTTTCGACAACCCGCATGCACAATACTTTTTCAATCCCGGTTTTTCTTCGAGGATATAAGGCTCTTTCCTTTTTTCCATAACTTCTCTGCTTGTTACAACGTCATCTCAGGAATCAAAAAGCTCTATCTGATCTTCCGGTCCCGCATCCTCCTCATCATCGTCCTCAACGGCTTTCGGGACTCTCGCAGTGGCAGAAATCATATCACCAGCCATAAGCCGGATAAGCCTGACGCCCGAAGTGTTGCGGCCGGTGAGCCTGATATTGGAAACATGCTGGCGATTGACAATACCGTTTGCTGTGATAATGATAAGGTCGTCACTATCATTGACATCGAGCAAGCCTACAAGATTACCGACCTTTTCATGTGCTTTCAGAGTAATGACACCTCTCGCACCTCTGCGTGTGAGCCGGTAGTCTTCAACCTTGCTGCGCTTGCCGAATCCGTTATCCGTGATGGCCAGCAACGATGTGTCAGGCCGCTTCGAGGTCACCATCGAAATACAGGTCTCACCCTCAACGAGGCTTATCCCTTTTACCCCCATGGCTGTCCTTCCCATCGGGCGAACATCTTTCTCTGCAAACCTGACGGCATACCCGGAATTTTTGGCCATGATAATATCATGTTCGCCATCGGTCAGACGGGCATCGATAAGCTCATCACTCTCCTCTATGGTAATGGCAGCAATACCGTTGCGGCGAGGCCTTGAAAACGCCTCGATATCGGTTTTCTTGATTATTCCCTTGGCAGTCGCCATAACAATAAAAAGAGGATCTTCGAAATTCTTCACATTGATATATGCCCTTATCTTCTCGCCGGGCTGGAGTTCCATGATATTGGCAAGAGACCTTCCCCTTGCCGCTCGCCCGGCTTCGGGAATCTCATAGACCTTCAGCCAGTAACATCTGCCCCTGTTGGTAAAGAAAAGAATGTAGTTGTGCGTGGAGGCTATAAACATATGTTCAACAAAATCTTCGTGCTTGGCCTGAGCGCCGGTCACACCCTTGCCTCCACGAGCCTGCCGCCTGTAACCTGAAACAGGGAAACGTTTGATGAAACCTTCGTGCGTGATCGTGATCACCACATCTTCCTGGGCGATCATATCCTCGATGGAAAATTCGCCTTCCTGCGGCCTTATTTCGGTACGCCGTTCATCACCGTAAACCTGCCTGATTCTCAACAGCTCATCCTTGATGATCTGCATCTGTTTTTCGGGGTTGGCAAGAATAAACCGCAGCTCTTCGATCAACGCGAGGGTTTCGTTGTAATCCTTCTCGATTTTGTCGCGTTCCATTCCGGTAAGACGCTGCAGGCGCATTTCCAGAACAGCTTTCGACTGGACCTCGGTCAAACCGAATTTCTCCATTAACCTTTCCTGAGCCACTGCAGCATTTTTCGACTGGCGTATCGTTGTGATCACTTCGTCAAGATTGTCGAGGCAGATTTTCAGGCCTTCGAGAACATGGGCTTTTTTCTCGGCAGCGGCCAGTTCAAAGGTTGTCCTGCGAAGAATAATTTCATTACGATGCCTGAGATACTGCTCCATCATCTCCTTCAGGGTCATCACCTTCGGCACACCGTTCACCAGCGCCAGAAGAATAACCCCGAAAGTGTCCTGCATCGCAGTATGTTTATACAGATGGTTCAGTACCACTTTGGCAACGGCGTCACGCTTCAGTTCGATCACAAGACGCATCCCGTCACGATCGGATTCGTCACGGATATCGGCAATACCCTCGATTTTTTTCTGATGAATCAGCTCGACGATTTTTTCTATCAGCCGGACCTTGTTTACCTGGTAGGGAAGCTCGGTGACGATGATTGACTCCCGCCCGTTTTTCTGGGTAACCTCTACAGCAGCCCGTGCACGGATAACCACACGTCCGCGGCCTGTTCTGTAGGCCTGTTTTACTCCCTCATAGCCATAGATAATACCGCCGGTAGGGAAGTCGGGAGCGATGATATGTTCCATAATCTCGTCGACGGTGATCTCCGGGTTGCCGATAAGCGCTATCAACCCGTCAACAACCTCCCTGAGGTTCTGCGGAGGAATATTGGTCGCCATACCCACCGCGATGCCTGAAGCACAGTTAACCAGCATGTTGGGCATAGCCGAAGGAAGCACCGTAGGCTCTTCGAGCGAATCATCGAAATTCAGCGCTGTATCGACCGTCTCTTTTTCCAGATCCTTGAGCATTTCGCCAGCGATGTTCTTCATGCGTACTTCTGTATAACGCATGGCAGCAGGGGAGTCGCCATCGATCGAACCGAAGTTGCCCTGACCGTCGATCAGGGGATAGCGCATGGAAAAGTCCTGTACCAGACGGACAATACTGTCGTAGACAGCAACGTCACCATGAGGATGAAACTTACCGAGTACCTCACCAACTACACGGGCAGATTTTTTATACGGCTTCCCCGCCTGCAGGCCCAGTTCATGCATACCGAACAGCACCCTCCGGTGAACCGGTTTGAGGCCGTCACGAACATCGGGCAACGCACGGCTGACAATAACCGACATG
>JAKSCY010000032.1 GCA_022360355.1 Chlorobiales bacterium | reverse complement strand
ATTGGATTATTCGGCCACCACCTATTTTGAAAAATATTTGCGTGATTTTAAGGGAGGAAGTTATGTGAAATCGGCTTATCAGAAAATGGCCTGGCTGGAATTGATTCATGGGAATCTTAGTGAATATAAACGCTTAATAGCCTTTTGTAAAACAGAAGGGAATGATAATTTGGGTAGTGATGATCATGCTGAAAAGGAAGGTAAAAAAGGCAAAATCCCGGATGTTAGTCTATTGAAAGCGCGTTTGCTTTATGATGGTGGCTATTATAATCGATCCTTAGCTGTTTTATCCGAAATAAATCGTGAAAATTTTGATCGAAGTGAAAGAACAGAATTTTACTACAGAATTGGAAGAAATTATCAAGGCCTAAAGTCATATAATGAGGCCTTAAATTATTTTAAACGGGCTATTGCAAGCGGTAATGACCTGAAAGCATATTTTGCCGGTAATGCTGCATTGCAGGCAGGTTTGATCTATGAAAACCTGAATGAGCCGGACAGTGCTGCTTATTACTATAACACTTGTCTTGATCTTGATTTTAAAACGTATAAGAAAAGTCTGGATGTTAAAGCTAAAGCGGCCTTGGACAGGGTAAAAACAAAAAAAGGAGCCCGGTAGGCCCCTTAATTCTAACAACCAAAATATTTAACTAAAACCTCACACCAAAAGTGAAGACAAGATTTGTGATTTCATTTTTAATATCCGCCGGATTTGTGAATACATTATTGTATCCGTAAAGTGTATACTGATTATCTGACTTTGTATACGTCCATGCCACATCAAAGTAAAAACTTCTTTCGCGGTAACCGGCACCTAATGCGTACATGGTTTTGTCTCCGTACGAATCATTATCTTTATATGGATTTCCATAGAAACCTAAACCGCCCCTGAAACTGAAGTTCATGAATTTCCATTCGGTTCCTATACGCAAATTACTTGTTGCCTGGAAAAAATCATCGATATCGTCGTTTTCAGCATCAAAACTGTAATCCGGAGCATCGAATCTGGATGAAGAATAGT
>JAKSCY010000747.1 GCA_022360355.1 Chlorobiales bacterium | reverse complement strand
GTTCTGGTTGCCGGAGCTACCGGACGAACAGGTCAATGGGTGGTGAAACGCCTGATGCACTATGGTATAGACTATCGTCTTTTCGTGCGTTCCGGGGAGAAAGCCCTGGAGATTTTCGGTCCGGAAGTGGTCGATCGGCTTACCATAGGGAGCATTGAGCGTGAGGGCGATATTGATGCTGCGGTGAAGAATGCTGATGCCGTGATTTGCGCGATTGGCGGTAACGTTACGGACCCGGAGTCACCCCCACCTTCCGCTATCGACAGGGATGGTGTAATGCGTTTTGCCTCTCGATCAAAAGAGCTTGGTGTTGAGCGGTTTATCCTTGTCAGCTCACTGGCGGTTACCAAACCTGATCATCCTCTTAACAAGTATGGTAACGTATTGATGATGAAACTTGAGGGTGAGAACGAAGTGAGAAGACTCTACAGTGAGAAAGGTTTCAGCTATACCATTTTGAGGCCGGGAGGGTTGGTCGACGGAGGAGAATCTCTTCAGCATGAGATGGTATTTGATACAGGAGACAGGATTGAAACAGGAACAATTAATCGAAGCGATGTCGCCGAAGCTGCTGTGGAAGCTTTGTGGATTCCTGAAGCTCAAAATCTGACATTCGAACTTATTCAGCAGGACGCTGCTCCCCAGGGGTCATTTGAGCGCTATTTCAAGCAAGCGGCATCAAGTCTCGATACATGAGCCTTTGACTTGTTACTTTTGAATTTTGATTTTTAGTCTTTCCTTCCCTTTCTCTTTCAGGCCGAAGCGTATATTCTCCTGAAAGTGCTTTGCTTTTTTCATAGAGAGTTTTATCAAAATATGGAGGGCCATGCCGGGGATCGATCGATAACGGATGCGTGATTGCCTGCCGTGTGCTGATCTGATTTTCATAACAAGTTTTTGAGCGACCTTTTCAGGCGTTTCTGCGATACAATCCAGGAATTCTTGTGTTTCTGCCGACGTATCCCGCAACAGCAGGTCTGTTTTTACCAGTCCCGGACTCAACTCATGTATCCCGATGCCTTTTAATCCCTGTTCATACACTTCCCGGGCAAGAAAACGGCTCATGGCGGCAACTCCGAGCTTTGAAGCCTTGTGCGGCACATTCGATCGGGAAAATTTCGCCCCTGTCGATGAAAAGCCCATGTTGAAAATGTGATACAGTGGTACATTCTCCGACGGCTGATGGCTCATGATGTCAACCGCCAGTCTGGACATCAGTATTGAGCCAAAAAGGTTTGTTGTACAGGTTTCCATAATATCTGATGCATCGAGCTCCCATAAGGGAGCTTTACGCATGCCTGCTGTGCCTGCGTTGTTAATCCAGCGGTCAACCTGGCCAAGACGTGTTATAATAAAGGACCTGAAACGTGCGAGTTCGGCTTTATTGCTTACATCCCGGCAAACTCCATAGATTTCGCAGCCTTTGATTTCAGTTTTCAACGATTCAATGGCTTGATCGAGTTGTTCCTGCTTTCTGCCGGAAATAACCACCCTGTCTCCGCGCAAGAGGAATTCGCGCGCAAGCGAGTAACCCAATCCCCTGCTGCCTCCAGTAATTACGATTCCCAGACTATGTTGTGAGATGTCGATCAAAGGCTTCTTTTTCTGTAAATGTACCGATTATAGGAGGTTCTTCAAGCGTTTTGAAAAGGGGGCCTTTTTATTGCTTTTTATGTTTTTATATAAAGTCCTTTAAAAATCAAAGAACTCTACAAACAACAAAAAAGAAAAAAATCAATAGCAGTCTTCCACAACTCTCCTCCTCAAAGCCGTCCTTAACGGTCGAACACTTCTCGTCCTGCAAGACATCTTTATCGCCATACTATATATGTTGGCACTGATTGTAACCAGAAAATGATCAATGAGTCATAACCTTTGGGAGTTTTTTCGCTTCCGCAACCCACGACCGAACATCCTGCTCTGAAGGAGACTCATCAAGGACCTGTTTTTGCTCATTGACCTTTCCGATTTTTTCAGCCAGGTTTGAAGGATTACGCTGAGCAAGCTCAGGCACTGTATCGACACCTGCGGCTTCGAGCAGTATTGCAATTTGTACGTCTATTCCATTTATACGGCACAGGTCAGCGTAGTTCACGAGGGTCAGCACTTCTTTTTTCGACAAATCGCTTCGAGCAGCAATCTCTGCCCTGCCCGACGGGGTTTTTCCTCTCTCCAGGAGTTCTGTACAGGTAAAAATATTTACGCTTTCCAGTTTATCGGCGATAACAAACCCAAGAGTTTCGAACTCTGTTGACAAAGAACTATGTTCCGAAACCGTTTCAAGAAGCTCTGTTTGCCGTTGCCTGCCTCCAATAGTTAATGTTACACGCTCAACTTTCCCCTCCTTTCCCTGACTTTGAGAGCTGTCAGAAAACGGCAGCATTTTCTTGCAAAAATCAACCATGACATTAATCTGCTCTTTAAAAGGTATCGACTGCCTGGCTGCATCGATGCTGGACTGCAATGCTGAGCCCATACCTGAAAAAGCCTCATCAAGGGCGGCTTGCCCCTGCATCTCCCCTTTCTGTATCCTGTCGATCACATTGGAAACACCGGGAACAAACCTTTCGGCTGCGGATTTACCCATATCGACACTATAACTGAAAAGAGACAGAGGATTGCTCAAAATCATACGCCGAACCTCTTCAGGGCGTGAAAGTATGCGGATTCGCCCCTCCTGAACGATAGTGGCCTGACAGGCCAGCCTCGCTCCATCTCTGATCTGTTTTTCCGACAGAAATGCCCTCTCCACATCACTCAAAGGAGAAAGACATTCCCCTCCATTGAAAACAGTAACATAACAGGTTTGACAAATTCCAAGGCCTGCACAAACATAGCCAACATGGGCCTTGTTTTCCAGTGCGACCTTGGAGAGTTTCTCGCCAATCGCACCCTGACACGGCTTATCGTTAACAATAATATCCATAACTATCTTTAATTGAATGGGTTATGCTAAAAACAACAACACCGGCACGAAATTTCTCTCTTAAAATTTAGTAAAATAACGACAAAAAGCCGGTCATGAATAATAGAACTCATGACCGGCTACTCTACAATGCAATCCATTGGACAAACCGCGACACAGGCCGCTTTATCGTAGAATCCTTTGCACTCAACGACACTCGGTAACGCAAATACCGCAACAACCGCAAGTTTGAAGGGTTTTATATGCCATTGCGAGATCCCGCTCCTCTGCACCGGCTTTTACCTGCTCTACCTCCAGCACAAGAACCTCGCCGACCTGCACCGGTACGAAAAGCCCTTCCGGTCCCGGCAGCAACTTCAGTTTCACCGTTATGTTTTCGGCGGATTGCGTTACTGCCACATTTTGCACAACTCTCCGGTCTGCCCGTTCCGAAAGGAACAGACCAGGTATTACTACAATCTTCACAGTAGAACATTCTTTGTTTCATAATATTGATTCGATTATATGTTATTACAAGAACAGCCTATCACGACAATTATAAGCATATGCCCATAATAAAACAATAAAAGCGATGCTGTTTCTTAATAATTCCTGATGACCTGCAAGAAAGCATACCTGGGCGTCACTGTTTCCTTACGGCAAGCCCGGACCGGAAGAAAAAATTTACCAAGACATTTTACATCACAACGGCATAACAATGACCAGCAGAGAACATAAATGGGATTTTGCCATCGATCGTGGAGGAACCTTTACAGACGTTGTGGGGTACGACCCGTATGGAAGCCTTCACACCCATAAACTCCTTTCGATATCGGATGCCTATGAAGATGCAGGCATTGAAGGAATAAGAACCATTCTGAAGCTGTCGCCCGATGAAATGCTGGACCCGACTCTGGTCAGGTGTATCCGTATCGGAACAACGGTTGCCACCAACGCGCTGCTTGAAAGAAAAGGTGCATCGGCCGCCCTTTGCATCACAAAAGGTTTTGAAGACCTGCTTGCCATCGGTAACGGAACCCGACCGGAGTTGTTCAACCTGAAAATAAACAAGCCTCAACCGATCTACAGTCAGATAAGCGGGATCAGCGAAGAAACAGATGCCTCAGGAACTATTTTTAAGGAAATCAACACCGAAGCAGTTGAAAAAGCCTTACATGAGATTCGTGCTTCCGGATATGAAAATCTTGCAATAGTCCTGAAACATTCATGGATAAATCCGCAGCATGAACAAACCGTCGCACGTATAGCCAGGGAAAAAGCCGGTTTCAAGCATGTTGTTGCCTCACATGAAGTCATGCCCCTTATCAACTTTCTCAAAAGAGGCCAAACCACGATGATCGAGGCCTACCTTGGACCAGTACTTTTCAGTTATGCCGAGAAGTTAAAAAAACTTGCCGGTCCGGTAAGAATCGAGTTCATGCAAAGCTCCGGCGGCCTTATCGATGCCGGTGAACTGCATGCAAAAGACACGATTCTATCAGGACCAGCCGGAGGGGTGATAGGTTTCGGAACACTTTCTTCACAGCTCGGCATTGCTCAATCCATAGGGTTCGACATGGGAGGCACATCGACTGATGTCTCCCGTTACGACGGGGACTACAATCACGTCTTTGAAAGTTCTGTGGCAGGAGTTCCCTTTTACACCGACATGCTCGATGTCGAAACCGTTGCAGCCGGAGGCGGATCAATTCTTTCTTTTGATGGCGAAAGACTTCTTGTAGGTCCTGAATCCGCCGGTTCGAATCCCGGCCCCGCATGCTACGGTCTCGGTGGTCCGCTTACCGTAACCGATGCAAATCTCCTGCTTGGCAGAATTATTTCCGAGTTCATGCCCGAAACGTTCGGAAAAACACACGATAAACCTCTCGACAAGAAAATCGTCATAGAGAAGTTCACCGATCTTGCAGCAACGGTGAATAAAGCAACCGGGCTATCCTATTCACCCGAAAATCTTGCTGAAGGTTATCTCAGAATAGCGAATGAAATCATGTGCAGGGCGATGAAAAAAATATCGGTATCAAGGGGTTACGACATCCGTCACCATGCACTGGTATGCTTCGGAGGAGCGGCACCGCAACACGCTTGCGATATTGCGCGAACACTCGGGATTAAAACCATCATTGTTCCTCCTCTTTCCAGCGTGTTTTCCGCTTACGGCATCGCCGCAGCAAACCGCCTCGAACGAACGGCACATGCTGTCATGGAACTTCTTACGGTTGAGCTGCTCCAGACTCTCAGAGGTAAAGCAACGCTTGAAGCCAACAGCCTGATTGAACGGCTTGGAGACGAAGAAAACGCAACAGAGGTAACGATCAGGATTTTTCTGGATCTCAGGCCGAAGGGAACCGACACCTGGCTATCCATTCCTGCCAACAAAGGCCGCGAACGTGTCTCTTTCGACTCTATGGAAAAGATACTGGCGCGTTTCAAAGACGAATATTTCAGCAGATTCGGCTTCAAACCCGATACCGAAACAATCGAGGTTGTCAATATGCGGACAGAAGTCTCTGCAGATTCCCCCGTACCTGATCTGAACCCTTCTCCCCTGCCTGCCGAAAAGCCGAGCCCGGCCCGCTCCCGTTTTTCACGCCCGGTATGGCTCACTGGATCATATACAGAAACCCCCGTCTTCGACAGATCTTCACTGGCACCCGGAAACCTGCTGAGGGGTCCGGCAATGATCGTGGATACTCAACTGACACTTCTTGTTGGAAAAGATTTTGTGATCGAAATGGATGCGATGCACAATCTCATACTCAGCGACAAAACCGGGACTGGTGCCGGGCGACAAGAACAGCAAATCGAAAAAACAAAAGCCGATCCGGTAATGCTCGAGGTGTTCAACAACCTGTTCATGAACATTGCCGAGCAGATGGGTCATACGCTTGCCAATACCGCTCACTCGGTTAACATGAAAGAACGGCATGATTTTTCCTGTGCCTTGTTCGACAACAAAGGAAGACTCATCGCCCATGCCCCGCACATTCCGGTACATCTCGGAGCTATGGAAGCAACAGTACGGCACATCATCCGGGAAAACCGGACAACCATGCGCAACGGCGATATGTATCTGGCCAACAACCCGCATCAGGGTGGCTCTCACCTGCCGGACATGACAATCGTAACACCTGTATTCTGTGGTGAGGCATCACCGGCATATTATCTTGCCAACCGGGGACACCATGCGGATATCGGCGGTATCACACCGGGTTCCATGCCACCTTCGAGCAAATCGATACATGACGAGGGAGTCGTTATAGGGAGCTTTCTGCTTGTCAAAGAAGGCCATTTTCGTGAGCAGGAAGTACTGAAACTGCTTTCATCGGGAGATAATCCCGCGAGAAACCTGCCCGAAAGGCTCTCAGACCTCAAAGCACAGGTTGCAGCCAACAACAAAGGCATGGCGGAACTCTTGAGAATGAATGCAAACTATGGAACAGCTACAGTGTTACGGTATATGTGTTTCATAAGAAAAAATGCAAAACATGCCATGCACCGTGCACTTCATAAACTGGTGGATTCAACCGGTAAGTTCAAATCGGCATTTTCCGATCACATGGACAATGGAGCTAAAATCGCCGTAACAATTCATGTAACTGCCCCTGAAGGCAACGAACCTGAAATCGTGATTGATTTCACGGGAACAAACCCTGAAGACCCTGGGAACATCAATGCCCCTGTTGCGGTTACAACAGCAGCGGTTCTTTACACGCTACGGAGCCTGATCGATGAAAATATACCGCTTAACGCCGGCTGCCTCGAACCGGTAACCATCATCATACCGGAAGGTACACTGCTCAACCCTTCGCCTCAAGCTGCGGTAGCGGTCGGCAATGTCGAAACCTCACAGCGAATCGTTGACGTGCTGCTGGGCGCTCTCGGCAAAGCCGCAGCTTCCCAGGGAACCATGAACAACCTGCTTTTCGGAAAACCTGACAATACCGGCGCCCAGTACTATGAAACCATACC
>JAKSCY010000062.1 GCA_022360355.1 Chlorobiales bacterium | reverse complement strand
GAGGAACGGACTGGAACCAAGCCCGGGAGTATGGGGGGCTGCTTTGTCCTTAACCCGAAAGTCGATGACCTTGTTGAAAGATTTTCCGTCGAGATAAATGGTCTGAGACTTATGGTTACCGGAGAGCTGAAGGAGGCGCTTGGAGGATGTTACTGTCCTGAGAACGCTTTGCTTCGCTCATTCCTGAGGCACCTTATGGTTGAACGCGATGAGTGGGTTATTCTGGATATGGAAGCAGGCTTCGAACATCTGACAAGGGGTACTGCGGAATCCGTAGGTATTCTGCTTGTTGTTGTCGAGCCGGGGCTCCGGGCAATGAAAACAGCTGAAAAGATAACCTCGCTTGCAAAACAGTTGCGTATTCAAAAGGTAGGATATGTTGTCAACAAGGTGCATAGTGAAGGCCAGAAGCGGAAGATATACGAAAGACTTGGCGAGGATAACATCTGGGCGGTAATGCCGTTTGACTTTCAGGCGCTTGAAGCCGATCTTTCGGGGGCATCTCCCTACGAGCTGTGTCCGGATATGTGCGAGACGTCGCGTAAACTGATAGGGAAACTGCAAAAGGAACTTGTACAGAAAACGTGACTTTTTTTTGATAAAAATGTTAACAATTGTTACTTTATTGAAGAAGTTTAATGACAGTGTTGTACGTCATCCTGCTTTTCAGGGAGTTGCTACACCGAGACATTATCCCTCGACAGACAGTAACGATACAATCTTTTGCCTGTGAACAGGCTGTGGCCGGTTGGGGAATTTCTGTCTTTTTTTACCGGCAAGGATGTTAACAATTGTGAACAAAAGATTTGAAAAAAACGGGAGGCTTATATGAAAGAGGAAAAAAGAACTATTTCGCGCCGGAAGTTTATTCAGAACTCCGCTGTTGGTCTGAGTGCTTTATTTGCAGGTTATCCCATGCTTCAGGGATGCTCGAAAGAGGAACAAGGCACAGGTGCCGGAGTAACGGCATCTAAAAAGGTACAAAGCTGCTACCTGCCCATTACCGATGCGACCCCTATCATACTTGCCCATGAGATGGGGTTTTACAAAGAGATGGGCATAGAGTCCGAACGGCCGGTACTGATAAGGGGCTGGGCGCCGATGGCAGAGGCATTTATGGCCGGAAGGTTCAACCTGACGCATCTGCTCGCCCCGATTCCGATTTACATGCGTTACAGCAAGGGGTTTCCCGTTAAGGTTGTTGCTTGGGATCATATCAACGGTTCAGCATTAACCGTCGGCAAGGAAAGCGGTATTGAGTCCTATGCGGACCTTGGCGGCAAACAGATTGCCGTACCTTACTGGTACTCAATGCACAATATCATCATTCAGATGATTGCTCGCGAAATGGGTATCGAGCCCGTTATCCAGAACAAGAACGAGCCTCTTGCCGACAACCAGATGAACCTGTTCGTGATGGCTCCTCCTGACATGCCGACTGCGATGGCGTCGAAGGCCATTGACGGGTACATCGTTGCCGAGCCGTTCAACGCGGCAGGAGAGATCCTGGCGGGAGGAAAGATAGTAAGGTTTACCGGTGATGTCTGGAAAAACCATCCGTGCTGCGTTGCGGTCATGAATGAAAAGGACCTCGAGGATCAGGCATGGTCGCACAATGTTATCAAGGCGCTGGTCAAAGCTGAATTGTGGGCGCTGAACAACGCTGAAGAGGCGGCACACGTCCTTTCGAAAGACGGAGCGCAGTACCTTCCTCTTCCGGAGAAGGTCGTCAAGCGGGCAATGATGAAGTACGATCTCGATACCTACGGTGCAGACCGTGGTACGGGAGCTATTCAACATCCTGAATGGAACGCGGAGCGTCTGTCCTATAACCCCTACCAGTTCGAATCGGCAACGTACAAGATGGTCGAGATGATGAAGCAGACAAAAATGGAGGGTGATCTTGGTTTCATGAGCGGTCTTGATCCGGCCGATGTGCAGAAAGAGCTGATGTATACGGCCGGGGTCGAAGAGGCCTCGTCGCAACTTGGCGGCCTTGTGCAGTTTGCGGGTGTCGATCCTTCCAATCCATTCGTGAGGGAAGAGGTTATCGCGGTATAGTCCTGCTTGATGCGCTATCCCGCCGGATGGTTCCGGTGCGGCTTGGCAGGCATCAGGTCAAATTCAATGAGGCGACAAGCATGCTGTCGTGGCCTGTTTTTCAGAGCAGGCCATAGGGATAGTTGCGCTGTTGCTGGGTGTATCAGGAAGCATTAAACGATTGAACATGGCAGATCGGATAGAAAAGAAACAACAGTCGAGAGCCGGAAAAATAGGTGTGTTCCTTATGGACCGCAGTTTTTATGTCCTTGGCGTTCTTCTTTTCCTGGTTATATGGCAGGCAGCAAGCACGCTGAAGCTTTTTGGCAGTGATTTCAGCGAAGCGTTTTCTCCCCTGGCGGCAGCTCTTGCGCTGGTTGAAATGGGTCGGGACGGAGACATTGTCCGGCATGCGATTCCGAGCCTTCGAAGAGTACTTGTCAGCCTTGCTTTTGCAATATTGTTTGCGCTTCCTGTCGGGGTGCTTGTGGGGTATTTCAAAAGGCTCGAACAGTTGACCTATGTTGTTTTCCAGTTCATGCGCATGATATCTCCTCTTGCGTGGATGCCGATTGCCATTATCATATTCGGGGTCGGAGATCTGTCGGTCACTTTTCTGCTCTGGCTGGTTGCAATCTGGCCTCTTATTCTCAATACCGCGCACGGGGCAGGCAGGGTGAGTCCGCTCTGGCTCAATATGGCAAAAACCATGGGAGCGAGGGACGCGGGTATTCTCAGGAAAATCATCATTCCGGCGGCTATCCCCGATATGCTTACCGGACTGCGTCTGGCGGTAGGCGTAAGCTGGATCATTCTTGTCCCGGCGGAAATGCTTGGTGTGCCCGACGGGCTGGGTTATTTCATCCTCGATACCAGGGACAGGTTTCGCTACGATCAGTTGATCGCAACCATTGTTGTCATAGGTGCCATAGGTTATCTGCTTGACTCCGCCAATCGCTGGCTGATCAGCAAATACTCATGGAAAATCTGAAAACCGGAGCGGTACTATGACGGAGGGAAGGAACAACAACGGCGGCATCGGTGCAGATGCAGAGGCGCTCATAAGCATCAAGGGAGTATCGAAGAACTTCAAAAAAAACGGTAGAGATATTACGGTTGTAAACGATTGCAATCTTGATATCGGAGAAAACGAATTTCTGGTCATTGTCGGGCCGACCGGCAGCGGGAAATCGACTCTCCTGAAGATGATTGCAGGTTTCGAGGCCCCGACGACGGGTGAGCTCAGGGTTGGCGGCGAGATAATAAAGGGACCGGGCGCCGACCGAGGAATGAGCTTTCAGGAGTACGCTCTCCTTCCATGGAGAACCGTCCTGAAGAACGTCGAATTGGGGCTTGAATTTAAAGGCGGAAAGAACGAAGCCGAAAACAGGGAACTGGCCATGAAATATATCGACATGGTCGGGCTATCCTATGCGGTGAACAAATATCCGGCAGAACTTTCCGGCGGAATGAAGCGCAGGGCGTCGCTTGCCATGATTCTGGTAACAAAGCCGAAGATATTGCTCATGGACGGCCCGTTCAACGCGCTTGACTCTAAAACAAAGATGACGCTGCACACTGAAATTTCAAGGATATGGGAGCACGAGCACAATACGATCATTTTTGTCACGTCGGAGCTTGACGAGGCGGTAAAGTTGAGTGACAGGATTGCGGTGATGAACAAAGCCGGCAGGGTTTCAAAGATCTTCAAAAACAGTCTGCCGCGTCCCCGTATGGGAAGGGCGGTACTTGAGACCGATTTTCACAACCGGTTTATCAAACTCCGTGAAGAGGTGCTGAATGAGGTGAAAGCAGGTGCGGGTCTTGCAGCCTGCGAGTACTGACCGGCGCGTTCCCATTGATGTTAACTGATAATGAATATGACCAACAACGGAAACAGCAGAAAGCCGCTTCTTGAATTGCAGGGAGTCAGCAAGGTTTTCAACAAGGAAGGTAAAGATTTTCTTGCGCTTGAAAATGTGGAACTCAGTGTCGGAGAGGGCGAGTTTGTCTGCATTCTCGGCCCGACGGGATGCGGCAAATCGGTAACCCTGCAGATTGTCGCGGGGCTGATCGAGCAAACCTCCGGTTCGGTTATTCTCGACGGAACCGAGGAGCATGGTCCGGGGCCTCACAAGGGGATGGTTTTTCAGGAGTACGCGCTTCTTCCGTGGAGAAATGTGATAGAAAATGTCGAAATCGGGCTTGAACTGAAACATGTTCCCGGAAACGAACGGCACCGCATAGCAAAGGAGCAGCTTGCAACGGTGGGATTGAGCGGTGTCGAGCATCAGCGGGTGCATGAGATATCGGTCGGTATGCGTCAGAGAGTGGCTATCGCCCGGGCTCTTGCAAACAGCCCCAGAATACTGCTCATGGACGAGCCGTTCGAGGCGCTCGACGCCCTGACCAAGGAGGAGATGCAGATACAGATCCTCAAAGTCTGGGAAGCAACACGTACCACCATTCTTTTTGTAACCCATGATGTTGACGAGGCAATCTTCCTTTCAGACAGGATCTGCGTCATGGACATCAATCCAGGCAGGCTGAAGAAAGTCCTTGTCAACCACCTGCCGAGGCCGCGGCACGAGTGCATGAGCAGGACGGACAGGGAGTTTAACGAGATGCGGGACGAGATAATCGGTCTCTACTCATCGCTCAAGGACGAAGAACTCGATCTCATTATTTAACTGCAGTCATCATGAAGGGGTATACACTGGTTCGAACGTTTCATCTGCTTCTTTTCCTGCTTTTGCTGTATGCGTGCGGCAAGGGAGGCGTGCCTGCCGTTCCAGAGGAGAAAACCGCTGAAACGACAGTAATGGTTGAACCGGGCCCTTTGGAAGGACTGAAACTCTACCTGGGTTACTGTTTTGTCTGTCATGGTCAGAAGGGTGACGGCAACGGGCCCTATGCAGAAAAGCTGTCGGCAAAACCGGCTGACTTTACCGACAGCACCTACTTCAGAACAAAAACCGACAGTGAACTTTATGATTTTATCAGCAAGGGAGGGATCGCGCACGGCAAGTCGATGCATATGAAGCCGTTCGGGTTTCAGATGACGCGTGACGAGATAGAGAGCTCCATCGCCTATATTCGTGTCCTGAACCGGCACGAGCGGATCAGCAGGGCAGAAAGTTCAGATTTCAACGGTTCGGAGATCTATAAGAACTCCTGTGTCATGTGTCATGGTGAGAAAGGTGCCGGAGACGGCAGAGTCTCGAAGATGTTGGGACTCAAAGTACGGCCGATAACGGGCGAGCTGCTTTCGCAGTACAGCGGGGCGAAACTCTACAATATCATTCAGGATGGCATCGCTTCCGATACCACCGGGTCAGGAAAGTACATGCCTGCATGGGGTGCAAGTCTTTCGGAGCAGGAGATCATCAACGTGATTTCCTATATCAGCACATTCGGAGAGTAACGGCAGGCGGTTTTTTAAAGTGTTAAATGGAGAGCGGCATGGCGGACAAAAAAAAATATATCTATGAAGATGAACTGACCGGTTCCCGAAATGCCCCTGAATACAAGCCCGGAATGCCTTTGAAAGACAGGATCCGGATGGTGCACCGTCTCAACTACAGCAAAGAAGAGATGGTCAGGCATACCGCCAACAAAGCGGTGGCCGAAATGGTTGATTTTATGGGCAAGCATGACATATGCAGTACTTTTGACAGGTTTGCCCAGCAGCATCCGCAGTGCGGTTACGGCCTCACGGGAGCATGTTGCGCCTTTTGTTCCTATGGACCATGCAGGGTTACGGAGAAAACTCCCCTTACCATCTGCGGTAAGGATGTTGACCTTGTAGTGGCAGGAAATGCGTTACGACGTCTTGCAGCTGGACTGTCTGCGCATGGGGCGCATGCCCGTGAGGTTTTTATTTCGCTCAAGGCTGCAGCTGATGGTACCGCCCCGATCCCGTTGAAATGCAGGGAAAAAGGCTACGCGGTAGCAAGGCTTCTTGGAGTTGACACCGAAGGAAAAACCATAGAGACAATCTGTTCGGAAGTCGCGGATATCTTTATCGACGATCTGCAGCGTGCGCTTCCGAAAGAGCACAGGACGCTGAAAGCTCTTGCGCCGAAAGAGCGTGTGGAGACATGGGAAAAACTCGGCATTATCCCGATAAGTGCCTATCACGAATGTTTTGAAACAAACAATCTTACCAGTCACGGCACGGACTCGGATTTTGAAAGTCACATGCAGGCGTTTCTCAGGACCGTTCTTGCCTATGCCATTACAACGGTGATCTCGACCTCGCTTGCAACCGATATCGTGTACGGCATTCCGAAACGGTCAAGGATCAACGTGAACCTCGGCAGCATTGTCACAGAAGACTGTATCAACATCGGCATCAACGGTCATGCGCCGATGGTGGCGTTCGCCGTCTGTGACATTGTCGGAACACCCCGCATCATGGAGAAGGTAAAAAAGGCTGGCGCGAAGGACATCAAGCTTTACGGCATGTGTTGTACCGGGGGAGAGTTTATCGAGAGAGACCTCGGTATTCCCCTTGTGGCAATGGCTTCCTCTGCGGAAATGGCTGTGGCGACGGGTGCGTTTGAAGCTATAGTCGTCGATCAGCAGGATGTGCTGCCCGGCATGGTGCAGGTTGCCCGGCAGTTCCATACAGAAGTGATCACAACATCCCCTTCCGGCAGAAAAGAAGGTGCGATTGTGCTTGAACTCGACTATTATCTGAACAATCTCGATAAACTCTATGATCTGGCAGAGGAGATCCTCGACATCGCGATCGACAATTACAAAAACCGCAATCCGGAGAAGGTGTATGTTCCGAAAGTAAGTGCAAAGGTAGAGATGGGTTTTGGTGTCGAAGAGGTGATGAAGCTGTTTAACGGTTCAGCTCCTGACAGGAAAATCCACGGACTTGCCGAACTGGTGAAGTCCGGAAAGATCCGCGGGATCGTCAACTTCGGTTCCTGCGGCAATATCCGCGGGGCGGTGTTCGAGCGCAACCAGATTATCATTGCAAAGCAGCTCATTAAAAACGATGTGCTGGTTACCTGTCACGGGTGCTCCGGCATGGGGCTGCTCTTTGCCGGTCTCGCCCACCCCGATGCGTCAAAACTCTGCGGAGAACGGCTGCGTGAAGTTGTCGAGGCAAAAGATATCCCCCCGGTACTGCACGTCGGAGCATGCACCGACAGTACCAGGGCCGGACAGATCATGGCCTATACGGCTAACGCAGCCGGTGCCCCCAATCCCTCAATGCCGCTTGCCATGGTTGCCGCCGACCCCGCGGCGGAAAAAACCATGGGCGCGCGGTATGCCTTCGTGCTGCAGGGTATTGAAACATACTCCTGTGTGCAGGATAACACCATTGCCTCCGACCGGTTCATGGATTATGTCGGCAACCGCCTGCGCACAATGGTCGGCGCCGGTATGAACTGGGACCCCGATCCTTACCGGACCTCGGAAGATATTTTACGGATGCTCGATGAAAAGAGAGGGAACCTGGGATGGCCGGTGTGGGGCTATTCCATCGGTACCAGGGAGGAAATCGAAGATCAGATTCCCGATACCGTAGAGATAGGACAGAATCTTTGTTCAATCGGGTATTAAAATGGTCGGAACAAAAAGGAATATTGTGATGTGAAGCAGCCAAAAGGGCACCTCTATTTAGAGGTGCCCAAAAATAGAAGTACTCATGCTGTTCGATATCGAAAAACAAGTAGCCGTACGCTGGTATATAGAAAAACATGATGTGTGCGCCGGGTGTCTCTATTACGGGAACCTGAAAAACGAAGAGGCTTTCTGTATCATGCGCCAGGACCCGCCTGAGTGTCTTATCGCCACAGTTGCAAGGAGGTTTGAAAAAGCAGGGCTGGCCGGTGAAAATTCCCCTCCGGAATAAAGAGAGGTGCCCATAAGTCTGACGGCTTTGTTGTTGAAAGCGTTTCCTCGAAAATGATCTTGTAAAAGGGATATCCTCATTGTTTTGTAAATTCAACGATTGTTTAATAATCGTTAATTCAGGGAGAAATGCCATCTGAAAACACCGGCAGAAGCACATGGGGATCAAGGACAGGCTTTATTCTCGCGGCTATAGGTTCCGCAGTAGGGCTCGGCAACATCTGGAGGTTTTCCTATCTGACCTATGAAAACGGCGGCGGAGCATTTCTTATTCCCTATCTGGTTGCTCTTTTCACTGCCGGTATTCCTCTGCTGATCCTTGAATTCGGCATCGGACATGAACGGATCGGCAGTGCTCCGCTTGCGTTCAGAAAAATCGGCAAAAGGTGGGAATGGCTTGGCTGGTGGCCCCTGATGTTTACTATGTTCGGCATCGTACTTTACTACTCCGTAGTGATTGCCTGGTGCGTGGACTTCATTTTTTATTCCATCAACCTGTCCTGGGGAGACGATCCCGACAAGTTCTTTTTCAAAACCTTCCTGAATCTCAGTTCATCTCCTTCTGAAATAGGTCGTGTGCAAGTGCCCATACTTGGGGCACTTTTGGCTGTATGGCTGATAACCTGGGTTATTATCATAAGGGGGGTAAGCAAGGGCGTTGAACTGGCGAACAAAATTTTCATGCCCCTGCTCCTGATCCTGACGCTGATACTTGTGTTCTGGTCGGTCAATCTCGAGGGGGCGATGATCGGCATCTCGGCGTACCTCAAACCGGATTTTGCAAAACTGGCCGAGCCGAGAGTATGGGTAGACGCCTACGGCCAGATATTTTTTACCCTGAGCCTCGGTTTCGGTATCATGATTGCCTATGCAAGCTACATGCCCCATAATTCCAACATGACAGGCAGCGCCGTTGTTACCGCTCTGGCAAACAGCGCTTTCTCGCTACTCTCCGGATTCGGGGTGTTCGCTATTCTTGGTTTCATGTCGTTCAGCCAGAACCAGCCTCTCGAAGAGGTGGTCGCGGAGAGCATTGGACTTGCCTTTGTCGCCTACCCGAAAGCCATTTCCATGATCGGCGGAGCAGGTCCCCTGTTCGGCATGCTGTTCTTTCTGAGTCTCACCGTGGCAGGTGTCTCATCCGCGGTTTCCATCGTCGAAGCGTTTGTCTCCGGTGCCGAGGACAAATTCGGCATAAACAGAAAGATGCTCGCGACAGTGCTCTGTCTTTTGGGGTTTGCTGGAAGTCTGCTTTTTACAACCAACGGTGGACTGTTCTGGCTCGATATCGTCGATCACTTCATCAACAACTACGGGCTGGTTGTTGCCGGGCTGCTTGAATGTATCGTTGTCGGGTGGTTTTTCAACCTCGATATCATCAGGAAACATCTGAACAAAGTGTCGCGGGTGCAGCTCGGTACCTGGTGGAACTGGACCATCAAGCTTTTTCTTCCCCTGTTCCTCGCCGTGATTCTTCTCAAACAGCTTATCGAAGAACTCCTCACCGCTTACAACGACTACTCATGGGCAAGCCTGATCAGCATCGGCTGGAGCTGGATCGCCATTACGTTGCTGGTGTCTTTCATCCTTGCCGTCCGGCCCTGGAAAACCGAAAGCCATCTGGAGAAAGGACGCGGCGATGAGCTGTAAGGCAATATTCGGCGCGATGCCCCTTCTCCTTTCTCCTATTTCGCGATTCTTCAAAACAGCCCCTTCTTGAAAAGATTAATGATGTAGTAAAGGTTTGTTGTTTGTTTTGGTTTTTATGTTAAATAAGGTATGTGTGATAATCTTATTTGTATTATATTGTTTATATAAGAAAAAATATTTGAATTCATGTCACTATTTCCTTTTTCTAAAGAGCTTGTGACTGAGAGACTTAGGTTCGAGAATCCCTGGTGGGTCTCGGGGAAGGTAGAGGAGTATTATACCAGCATGTCTCCCCGTCTCTACAAGGAGCTGTTCTATCCGCTTGTTGTAGACCTTTCGGTACGGCGCGCAGTGATTCTCATGGGGCCACGGCGTGTCGGTAAAACCGTTATGCTGTTTCACACCATTCAGGGGCTACTGGAAGAGGAGCATGACCCGCAGAAAGTCGCTTTTATCTCCATAGAAACCCCGGTCTATACAAATGCATCGCTCGATCAGCTTTTCAGGCTTTGCATGAAAACCACTGGGAAAGAAGAGCTGGAAGGCTGGTTCGTTTTTTTTGATGAAATACAGTATCTCAAAGACTGGGAACGGCATTTGAAATCTCTTGTGGATAGTTATCCCGGTGTACGCTTTGTTGTATCGGGTTCTGCTGCGGCTGCGTTGAGGCTAAAGAGTACGGAAAGCGGCGCGGGCAGGTTCACGGAATTCATGCTGCCGCCGTTGACATTCAATGAATACATTCATCTGCTTGATCTGCAAATGCTTTTGCGCCCTTCTCGTCTGGAATGGGGTGCGGGGTCAACAGGCTTTTTCGATGCGGTTGACACGGGAAAGCTGAACGAACATTTTCTTAACTACATCAACTACGGCGGGTATCCTGAGGTTATTTTTTCCAAAGCAATACAGTCTGATCCGGGCAGGTACATTCGTTCGGATATCATTGACAAGGTTCTGCTCAGGGATCTCCCGAGCCTTTACGGTATAAAGGATGTTCAAGAGCTGAATACCCTTTTCACCACTATTGCATGGAGCTCCGGCCGGGAATTCTCACTTGAGGAACTCAGCAAAAGTTCAGGCGGGGTTGACAAGAACACCTTGAAGCGCTACATCGAATATCTTGATGCGGCTTTTCTTATCCGCAAGGTTCAACGAACGGATAACAGCGCCAGGAGGTTCAAACGAGTAACGCAGTTCAAGATGTATCTTACCAACCCTTCCCTCAGGAGTGCACTTTTTGCACCTATCTCGGCAACTGATGACCATATTGGCGCAATGGTTGAAACCGCTGTGTTTTCCCAATGGATGCACAGGGACTGGATTCAGCCCTGGTATGCAAGATGGCCAAGAGGTGAAGTTGATCTCATCGGGCTTGACGAGCGTTCCTTCAAGCCCATGTGGGCTGTTGAGATCAAATGGAGCAACCGCTATTTTGAACGACCAACGGAATTGAAATCCCTGCTTTCTTTTTGTTCATCGAACAACCTTGACCAGGCTGTGGTGACTACGATCGACAAGCAAGGGGTCAAAGAGTGCCAGGGAATAAAATTGACCTTTATTCCAGCAGCTGTCTACACCTATGTTGTAGGTAAAAATACGCTTGTGCAGAAAGGAGCGAGAATCGGGTAGCTGAATACTTGCCATTTATTGGCGCTATTTAGCCTAAATTCTCTCTCGACGATAAGTGCAAATTTTTCACAACGTCCCCTTGTTTCATCAGTGCCATTATTCCAAAAAACTTATTGGTCAATAGGCAGGGTAAAAAACGGTCAAAAATTTCTATACTTATATAAAAACATAGGTACACTTTAGGTTAGAGTCAAGAGGCTGTTAATTACAACCGGAAAAGGTTTTAGGGAGGCAAACAATTGAAAACTCATCATACCATAGTACAGGGAGACAGCCGTCAGATGAACCTGCTTCCCGACCGGTCTGTTCATCTTGTTATTACATCACCTCCCTACTG
>JAKSCY010000238.1 GCA_022360355.1 Chlorobiales bacterium | reverse complement strand
CGGCCATGACGATGGCCAGAAAGGTGCCCCAGACGGCGATCTGGACGGTGACGATCATCTCCCGAAATATCTCGCGCCAGTAAGCGAAATCAGGCCGGCCGAAACCCTTGGCGTACTCCCACATGTTGAGCCGGTTGGTGAACAGCTCCAGGGGCCTGATCTCCGAGCCATGGTAGGACCAGACCAGGACCAGAACCGCCGCGGCCGCGATAAAGATGCGGGTGGTGAGGCTCTTTTTGGAGAGCCGGGGAATGGTGAGCTGGGTCTCGGCCGTGGTCAGGAAGGTGGAAAGGGTGCTCATGGTTTTGAGATCGCTTTCATTTAGGGGTGAGCCGTCCGGGGCGCCCCTGGGCGCCCCGAACGGGATCTGGGCAAGCCCGGATATTTCATGAGCCAATCTACTGCGGGAGCCATCTCCTGGTTACGAGGCTTGAATTCGGCATTTTGGTCGAGGGCAACGTTCCAGGTATGCCTGCGGGCCAAAATACCTAAATACTGAGCGTCTCACCGACGGATCTGGCCCCCTCGCTTTGAAACGCTCATGAAAAATCCGGGTTAGAACTTCTTGGCCAACTGGAAGTAGGTCTTGAGCTCGGCCAGCTTTCGGTCGATCTCGGCGATCCTTTTGAGCTTCTCTTCCTTGTTCAGGTCCTTGTTGTTCTCGATCTTGCGCTTGTCCTTGACCAGGTTGATCTGACGGATGGGGATCAACTGGCGGTTGTCGGAGTTGTTGAAGGGGGCCCAGCCGGAGCCGATGCCGGCCAGGATCTTGCGCTCGTTCTCGGCCTGGGGGCCGGTCCGGCCAAAGGCCAGGAAAGCGGCCTTGAGCATGGCCTTGGTCTCCTGGGGCAGATCCTTGCGCCAGCAGATGGGGTCGTTGGGGATGAGCGGGCTCTGCCAGACGATCTTGATATTCCTGGCCATCTCGGGGTTGGACTTTTGGAAGCGTTTTTGGGCCATGGTGTTGTTGGTGGCGAAATCGACTTGCTTCCTGGCCACGGCCAGGTTGTTGGTTTCGTGGTTGGCGTTACGGACCTCCTTGAAGTGCTCCCCGGGGTTGATGCCCTTGGCCGACCAGATGTAGTAGGTCGGGACCAGGTAGCCTGAGGTGGAGTTGGCGTCGCCGTTGCCAAAGACCAGGTTCTTGCCGTCGGCGATGATCTCGTCGATGCTGTTGTAGGGAGAGTCCTTGTGGACGATAACCACCGACCAGTAGCCCGGGGCGCCGTCCAGATCGCGCCGCTGGGCAAAGACCTCGGCCCCGGCCCGGTTGGCCGCCTCGATGGCCGACTTGTTGCCGAACCAGGCGAAATCGACCTTCTTGAAGCGCATGGCCTCGATAATGGCGGCGTAGTCGTTGCCGTAGCGGGTGTTGATCTTGACCCCCATCTTCTTGCCCAGATGCTCGGCAAAGGGCTCGAACCACTTCTTGAGGTTATCCAATGAGTCGGTGGGGATGACGCCGAAGGTCAGCTCCTTGACCTCGGCTTTGGCCGGAGCGGCGAAAAGGCACAAGGCCATAAACAGGGTGATTACGATCCGCGACATTTGGCTCTCCTTTTTGTTCCTAAGTTATGATTGTGGCCTTTGAAGGCCAAGCCGCCGGGCCGGGACCATCCCAGGGACCGGTGAGGCGGCGGGCTTCATGGGCCGGGCCGGCTTCATGAACTTTCAGGCAACCTCTTCCAGGGCGTCTTTCCGATCCCGATCCCGGCCGTCCAGCTTGGCCAGGATGTCCAGCCCCTCCTTGACCTCGGAGAACTCGGCCCCGTAGATCTCCCGGAGGGTTTTCCCGTCCAGACGGCCGGTGGGCCCGTCAAAGAGAACCCGGCCGTCCTTGAGACCGATGCACCGTTCACAGAACTGCATGGCAAAGTCGACCTGGTGGAGGCTGACCAGGATTGTCACCCCGTCCTCCCTGTTGATCTGCTGGAGATTCCGCATCACCTTGCGGGATGACTCCGGGTCCAGGGAGGCGATGGGCTCATCGGCCAGGACGATCTTGGCCCGCTGAACCAGGGCCCGGGCGATGGCCCCCCGCTGCTGTTGGCCTCCGGAAAGGGTGCTGGCCCGCTGGGTGGCGAAGCCCTCCATTCCCACCCGGGCCAGGGCCTGCATGGCCTGGATCTTCTCCTGGGGGGTGAACCAGCGCAAAAGGCTGCGGTAGAACGGGACCCGGGAGAGGAGCCCGGTGAGGACGTTGGTCAGGAGCGGCAGCCGGCCGACCTGATTGAACTGCTGGAAGATGAAGCCGATATCGGCCCGGATGGACCTGATCCGGGTGGACAGG
>JAKSCY010000218.1 GCA_022360355.1 Chlorobiales bacterium | reverse complement strand
TGGTACCGCAGCAACCAGCTCAACCGGATCGAATCCGAGATCGATCAATTCTTCAACTTCGGCATCCTGTTCGACGATCCAGTCGTAACCGGTGAATCCGCAGTCATGACGACCGAGAGACACGAGCGAGGGGATATTTTGGGGTTTGAGTAATTTAACGGAGATATCAGGATCGTCACACCCGGGACGGTACGAACGATCATCTATGCTGAATTCGAGACCAATCCTCGTTAAAATTTTGATGACCTTGGCCTGAATTCTTCCTTTTGGAAGAATAAATTGCAATTGCTTTGAATTACCCATCGCTTTCTCCTTGTATGAGCCCGCGACAGGTACACTAAAAAAGCCCGCTGTCGCGGGCTTAATAATCTCAGTTCTATGTCAGTTACACTTTAGACCGATCATCGCCCGCACTGATGGTTTGCGCATGATGATGGTGATGTGTGTAAATGTTTGTCATTGCTTTACTTTTCTACAGTTTCAACCGGGAAGTTACAGGAATCATTTGGACAAGTCAATTCTTTTCGGGATTTTTAGTCGATAATAAAGAGCTCATTTCTTGTCTAGGGTGTTTTGCTTCAGTGTAAAGAAGAATGTTGCTCCTTTATCCGGTTCAGATTCCGCCCAAATGTTACCACCGTGTCGATCAATGATTTTCTTGACTATAGATAGTCCCAGTCCGGTCCCAGTATATTGATCTTTGTCATGCAATCTTTGAAAGGGTACAAACAGCTTGTCTGCATATTTTGGATCAAATCCCACGCCGTTATCCTGGATGTAAAAAATCTGTTCCTGATCGCCGTACATTGCTCCAAAAATTATTTTCGCTTTTTCCGTTTTCTCAGTAAACTTCCAGGCGTTGTTGAGCAGATTCTGAATTACGGAATGAAGAAGTGCTGGATCGCATTTTGCAACAAGATTCGGGTAAACAACAAAATCTACATCCCTCTCCGGGTGCCCGGCTTTCAGATTCATTATGATTGATTTTGCAATGATGCTCAGATCGACTGTTTCCCAAAGAATCTCAGAATAAGATGCTTTAGAAAAACTCA
>JAKSCY010000556.1 GCA_022360355.1 Chlorobiales bacterium | reverse complement strand
TGAATTACTTCCCTTTACACTGTCCATTTGGTGATCTTCATGAAATATTCGGGCTAGGGAGTTAAAAGTGAAATATCCGGACTAAAGATTCGGGCCAGGGAGCATTCCCACTCCCCGGCCCGGCTTGTCTAAAGGTTTGGATGGGATCTAAAAGTCTTCCAGAGCTTTCTCATCATCCAGGGCGATGAGCTCCTCCGGCCTCATCTCCCGGCCGTGCAGATTGTCCGGCTCCCCCTTGCCGTTGTCTCTTTGATGGGAAGGGCTTCTCCTGGTGATCCCGGCCACCGGCGCTCCCTGATGCTGAACCGTTCCCGCCGCCGGCCTTTTCCCGGTTCCATTCCGGCCGTCCACCAACGATAGGAGAGCTCCCACGATTCCGTCCAGGTCCCCGGCCTGGGCCGAGAGCTCCTCGGTGGAGCTGGCATTGGACTGGACCACCTGGTCCATCTGGACCATGGCCGTGTTTAGCTGGTCGATCCCCTGGGACTGCTCGTCAGAGGCGGCCGAGATTTCGCTCACCAGTTGGGCCGCCTTGGACGAGCTGTCGGCCACCTCGGTAAAGGCCTCGTTGGTGGTCGAAACCAGGTCAGAGCCGTCTTTGACCTTCTCGACCGTATCCTCGATCAGGGCGGCCGTGTTCTTGGCCGCCTCCGCGGCCCGCATGGCCAGGGCCCGGACCTCGTCGGCCACCACTGCAAAGCCTGCTCCGGCCTCGCCGGCTCGGGCCGCCTCCACGGCGGCGTTCAAGGCCAGGAGGTTGGTCTGGAAGGCTATCTCATCAATGGTTTTAACGATCTTGGCCGTTTCGGCGCTGGCCGAGGAGATCCCCTCCATGGACTTGGTCACCCGGGCCATGGATTGGTTGGCCCTGTTGACAACCTGGGAGGACTCTTCCATCAGGCTGTTGGCCTGGTTGGCGCTTTCGGCATTGGTTTTGGTCATGGAGGCGATCTCCTCCAGGGAAGCCGTGGTCTCCTCCAGGCTGGCCGCCTGCTCAGAGGCCCCTTCGGCCAGTTGCTGGCTGGCCTGGGACATCTGCTTGGAACCGTTGGTCAGACCCTCGATAATCTCTCTGAACTGAGCCTGAACCTGATTCAGCTCCGCCGTGCTAAAGGCCTTCAGGCCTTGGAAGATCTGCTTGAAGGAGCTGGTGGTGTAACGGGCCATCCACAAGGCCGCCACGATGATGGCCGCCGCGCCGATGAGGGCGATGACGACTATGGCCAGCTTGAGGCTGTTGACGGCTTTGAAGGCCTCGGCCTCTTCGATCTCGGCCAAAAGGCCCCAGATCACCTCCCCCACCTTGATCGGGGCAAAGGCGGAAAGGACCGGCCGGCCCATAGTATTAAGGGCTTTTCCCTGTCCGGTTTGGCCGGCCAGGGCCTGGTGAGCCGCCTCGGTCTCCACCCTGCCCTTGGCCGGGTTGGCAAAGGAGGCCTTAACCGAGTGGTTGGTCGGATCAAGGAACGAATCCGACCGCATCAGCTTGTCCGGGCCGACCAGATA
>JAKSCY010000116.1 GCA_022360355.1 Chlorobiales bacterium | reverse complement strand
TGTGGTTGATATCGGCTTCTCTTTCGGAACCATATTTATCTTCCAAGCCAGGACCGTTATCATGGTAAGCGGTGTGAAGGCGTAAAAAACATCGAGACAATATCCGAAAAATCTTTGTGCATCCTTGCAGGAAAAATGA
The DNA here is from genome assembly GCA_022360355.1 of Chlorobiales bacterium. GTDB lineage: Bacteria > Bacteroidota > Chlorobiia > Chlorobiales > Chlorobiaceae > Prosthecochloris. Next base: position 976 of record JAKSCY010000116.1, on the reverse strand, counting down.
TCCGTAGCTCATAAGGACCAAATCATTCTGCAGCGCGTATTCCCGAATATAGGGGAACCACTTTTTACGCTGAATCATCAGGGCACAACTCGAGTTGGACACATTGAGCCGATGACAAATCACCCAGCGAGTCAGACCGATACGGATACACTCTCTCGTCACTTCTCCAGATACATGTCGGCCCTCAATAATCTTGTCGAAGAAAAGTTGAACCTTTCGGGAGTCCCAAAAGGATCCCACAGCTTTGATGAGCGGGTGGTTGGCAGTATGGTTTTTACGAATTCTTTTACAGATGCCTCTTCCATCAGCAATCAGCCGAAGAAACATTCCCTCTTTTGTACCGTTTCTTACCAGACCAATGTAATCAGTATTTTGACGGACTGTTTTTGGGATGAGACGCAAAGCCTGAAAAGCGCGAAGCATCTTTTCCCGCGATTCAGCTAAGGGTTCGAAATAAATAACAGTCTCCGGCGACGGAATTAAAAGACATATTCGGAGCAGAGACAGCAAACTGATCTCATCAATAAATAGCATTTTCAAAGAATGCTTGTTATGGATTCCCACATTGGTTCTCATGCTAATTGTATTTTTCGACCTATTGAATTGAGCGAATCAGCTCGAAAGCCTCGGCATATTCAAGCCCAACGACTGCCCCCCATCTCCTGGCCTGTATTCGCAGAGATTCAGCAGATCTCGGATGAGGAAAAATGCGTGTTTCACTTTCATAGCATTCCATTGCGGATATTTTTTCTTCTATCGTTTGTGAGATGTCTGTAAACGTATTAGGAGTGAAAACAGGTTTGAACTGCTGAAATGCCCACTCAGTAGACGAGGCGACTTCAAAGGTATAGAGATCTTTAACCGGGCATCCAACAATTGGTCGAACGGCTGTTAGGACAGCTCTGTGGGTCAGCACATGATCGATGTTTAGGTCTCCGGCGTGATGTGTGTAGATTACTTGCGGTTGGAATTGGGT
>JAKSCY010000479.1 GCA_022360355.1 Chlorobiales bacterium | reverse complement strand
CTTCTAAGCTGAGGGTTACTGGTTCGAGTCCAGTCGGGCATGCAATGCAGTAAACCATTTTTATGGTGATTGTAGCTCAGTTGGTTAGAGCGCCAGGTTGTGGCCCTGGAGGTCGGGGGTTCGAGTCCCCTCATTCACCCTTTTGGGTACCTCTAAACAAATAGAGGTGTCCTCTTGATGGCCCCATGGACTAGTGGTTAGGTCACCACCCTTTCAAGGTGGTAGCACGGGTTCAAATCCCGTTGGGGTCACATACTATCTCCCACGAGATCCGGCTTGTTTTTATGCGGCGGAGCATTGTTAATATGTTTAAGGTTGCCGGTTATCGGAGACGATAGTTATCGTTCTGTACAGCTCTGTTCGATTATCGATCAGAGCTTTTTTGTTTTATGAATACAGACATCGACCTCTTATGAAAATCTCCGTAAACTGGCTCAAGGATTTTGTCCCCTCACTGACTTCGGACATTCCTTCCCTGGTTGATCAGCTCACTTTTCTGGGGCTTGAGGTTGAGGATGTGATCGCCGGGAAACTGCCTGATTCTCTTGTTGTTGTCGGAAGAGTGGAAGAGGTCAGACAGCATCCCAATGCCGATCGGCTGAGGGTGTGTATGGTCAATGCAGGTCAGCCCGAGCTGTTGCAGATTGTTTGTGGTGCTCCCAACGTGGCCGAAGGACAGCTTGTTCCTGTCGCGATGATCGGGGCGGCACTTGAAACTCCCGAAGGTGGCACTTTCAGAATAAAAAAGTCCAAAATACGCGGTGAGCACTCGTTCGGTATGATCTGTGCAGCCGATGAGCTGGGGTTATCGGGTGATCATTCCGGTATCATGGTGCTTGAAGATGATTGCAAGGTGGGCGTTTCTCTGGCATCGTATCTCGAGGCGGATGCGGTTCTCGATATTGCTGTTACCCCGAATCGTCCTGACGTTCTTTCCCATCTCGGAGTGGCAAGAGAGATTGCAGGAGCGGCGCAGGTCGTCCTGCCCGAGGCTTTTCCTGTTGATTTTTCACGTTCAGAAAAACTTGTCCAGATAGAGGATGCCGGTGCATGTCCCTATTACACCGGAATTGTTATCCGTAATGTTTCGGTAGGAGAGTCTCCCTCATGGCTTAAGCAGAGGATCGAACGTATCGGGCTGCGCCCGAGGAACAACATTGTCGATATCACCAACTACGTTTTGCATGCTCTCGGTCAGCCTCTCCATGCTTTTGATCTGTCGAAACTGAAGGGCGGGATTGTACGGGTGAGAACCGATGTTAACGGGTCAATCATGGCGATCAACCAGGAGACCTATGAACTGCGGCCGGGTATGCCTGTCATCTGCGATCGGGAAAAACCGGTGGCTATTGCCGGGCTCATGGGCGGTCACGATTCGGCTGTTAGCGGGACAACGACCGATATTTTGCTTGAATCGGCATACTTTGCCCCTGGTGCAGTAAGAAAGACGTCCAAGCTTCTCGGGTTGACAAGCGACTCGGCGTACCGTTTTGAAAGAGGAACCGATCCGGGCAATGTGCGTTTTGCCTCGCAGTGTGCACTCAAGCTTGTTCTTGATCTGGCAGGGGGCAGTGTCGTCCAGGCAGAGGAGGCCGGTGCGATTCCTGCCCGGCCGGCGAATGTTACGCTCCGCCCGCGAACAACCAACGAAATTCTCGGCTGTTCGATACCCGTGGAAAAAATGATTTCCATGCTGAAATATGTCGGGTTTCCCATGATTGCCGATGATAACGGTGAAACCCTGACATTTTCTGTTCCGTCATTCAGGGTCGATGTCGAACAGGAAATTGATCTGGTTGAGGAAATTGCCAGGCTTGAAGGCTACAATAATATCGCTGCGTCAGAAAGAATGGTTGCCAGCTATCCCCAGGCCCGCAAAAACCCGGAATATTTCCCTGACTATTTGCGCTCCGTTATGATTGGTCTGCAGTTCAGGGAAGTTCTCACCAATCCTTTGATTACAAAACGTGACGCATCGTTGTTTGAGAAAGGAGCAGTTCCTGTATTGAACCCTATCAGTGAGGGACTCGAGGTTTTGCGGCCTTCTCTCGTGCCGACGATGTTGAAAGTTATTTCTCGCAATATCAAGCACGGCAGCAGAGATATGCGTTTTTTCGAGGTTGCCCATGCTTTTTACACTGTGGATAAGAGAGAGGGTTCCAGGGAATGTTTTGAAGAAAAAGAGTTTCTTGTTGTGGCTCTTACAGGAAGCCGATATCCTGTGAACTGGGCTCAGAAAAAGGAGCCGGTTGACTTTTTTGATATCAAGGGATCAGTAGAGATGTTGCTGGAGAAACTGAATTTGCTTGATAAATCAGCACTTAATATTTATAATGAGTCGTCGCTTTCCATTATATGTGACTGGAAGGATGAGAATGAAACCTTGAAATTACAGGCAGGGGTAGTTCAGCAGGTGTCACCTGAAGTGCTTAATGCTTTTGATATTGATCAGCCTGTCTTCATTGCGGAAATTGATGCAGAGATTCTGGAACGTTGTTATACTTTGAATGTTTGTTATGAGCCCCCCTCCAGATATCCTGTCGTTGAAAGGGATCTGTCTTTTATACTTCCTGAAGGACTGGGGGTACAGCAACTGGTTGATTGTGTGAAAACAAGCGATGTTCTGATCAGAAAAGTTCAGGTGTTTGATCTTTTTGAACGTGAATCGGAAAAAACAACAGGGCTTGTGGAACGAAGCGTAGCTTTGTCTCTGGATATTTCAGACCCTTCCGGTACCCTGAAAGAAGAAAAAGTCAAAAAGATTCTCAAGAAAGTCATGGAAAATGCTGAAAGCAGGCTTGGTGCGGTAATTCGGCAAGTTTGATGCTGTAAGACATGGAAGAACGCATTGACGACAGCAACAGCGCTGGTCTTGATCTACTCGAACAACGTATTGAGCAGATCATCGGACAGTTGGCAGACTGCCGAAAACAAAATGAAACACTGCAGGCGGAGATAGCAAGTCTTCAGTCTATATTGCGCTCTTGCAAGCTTCCTGTTTCCGGGAGTGGGAGCGATGTTGCTGACGAAGGCTTTTCCTATGAGGAAAAAGTACAGGTCAGACAAAAGCTTGTTCTGATCCTGCAGAGAATCGAGATAGAGTTGAGAAACGAGATACCGGGTTGAGCGGTTGATGGAAAAGATACAGGTTACTATCTTTGGCGACAGTTACCCTTTAAGGGTCGAGGACCGCGAGTCTACTGAGCAGGCTGCGTTTGAGGTTGATGAAATCATGCAGCAGTTTGCAGGCAAGGCTCCCGACCTTGAGGTTAAAAAATTTGCTGTGCTTGCTGCTGTTCATTTTGCAGAGAAAAAAAATGAACTTGCAACGCGGCTTTCATCGATGGAGAAAAAAATTGCCCGGCTTAATCTTTTTCTTGAGCAAAATTCGCTCTAATCGTTTACATTAGTAGTAGAAGAAATATCCGCACCGATTACAGGGGTGTTTTGTAAGTAAAAGAACCAACACTTAAGAACAGGGAGCTGTACTCTTCTTTTGGATTGCAGGCCTTACTGAACCGGAAGCAGGGCTGAAGGTTTCAGAAGATTCCGGAGACGGCATCGCAGGGGAAGCAAAAAATCTGAAGGAGGCGCCCACCGTATTGAAACGGGTTCTTGAATCTTACACATCCCTGGCCGGTGTGGATTTTTTTTTTAATAAAGCGCCTTTTTTCTCTGATGACGGGCGTACAAAGGAGGTAAGAATTAATGGCGATTGTGGTTAACCTGTTTTTAATAGTTCTTGCGTCGCTTTTGTTTTTTGTCGTGGGGTTCTTTGTCGGTCGTTTTTTCCTTGAGAAAATCGGCACGACAAAAGTGCTCGAGGCAGAAGAGCGGGCTGTTCAGGTTGTGCAGGAGGCTCAGAAAGAGGCGAACGATTACAAGGACCTGAAAGTTGCCGAAGTCAATCAGGAGTGGAAAAAACGCAGGCGGGAGTTTGATGCGGATGTAACGGTAAGGAACAACAAGTTCAATCAGTTGCAGAAACAGGTCCGTCAGAAGGAAAACAGCTTGAAGCGTCAGAGCCAGGAGCTTAAAGACGGCGAGAAAAAAGCTGCCGATGATCTCAAGGAGCTTGAGCGAGAGAGGGAAGCCGTTGCAAACAAGGCAAAAGAACTTGAGCGGATTATTGCTGAGCAGAATGAAAAGCTTGAGGCAATCAGTAATCTTCAGGCTGATGATGCAAAGCAGATGTTGAAAGAGAATATGATATCTGTGGCTCGTAATGAGGCAACAGAGACCATCCACAAGATTCATGAAGAGGCTGAACAGGAAGCGGCCAGAATAGCTGAGAAAACGTTGCTGACGGCAATACAGCGCGTTTCTTTCGAGCAGGCAACGGAAAGCGCCCTGTCGGTTGTTCATATTCAGAGTGATGAACTCAAGGGCCGTATTATCGGCCGTGAGGGGCGTAATATCAAGGCTTTTGAAAATGCGACCGGTGTTGACATCATCGTTGATGACACTCCTGAGGTTGTTATACTCTCCTGTTTTGATCCTCTGCGCCGCGAGCTTGCAAAGCTGACCTTGCAGAAACTTTTGATTGACGGCGTTATTCATCCGGTTGCTATCGAGAAAGCATATGAGGACGCAAAGAAAGAGATTGACGACGTTATCATGAGCACCGGAGAGGAGACATTGTCTTCGCTGCAAATTCCGGATATGCCTTCAAAGCTTGTCGCTCTTATAGGAAAAATGAAATATCATACCATCTACGGGCAGAATCTGCTGCAGCATTCACGGGAAGTTGCGATGCTTGCCGGTCTTATGGCTGCGGAGCTGAAGCTCGATGCGAAATATGCCAAGCGTGCAGGCCTGTTGCATGATCTTGGTCTTGTGCTCCCCGAAAGTGATGATCCTCATGCCATTGCAGGCATGAAATATCTTCAGAAGTTCAGGGAGTCAAGGGTTGTGCTTAACGCTATCGGTGCCCATCATGGAGATGTTGAAAAAGAAAGTCCTATAGCTGACCTTGTCGAGGCAGCCAATGTGATATCTTCGGCACGTCCGGGTGGGCGCGGTGCCGTGACGCCGGAAGGTCATGTAAAGCGTCTTGAAAACCTGGAAGAGATTGCAAAAGGTTTTCCGGGCGTTATCAAGACATATGCCCTTCAGGCAGGAAGAGAGATCCGTGTTATTGTAGAAGGTGAAAACGTCAACGATTCACAGGCGGATATTCTCGCTCACGATATCGCTCACAAAATAGAGGAGGAAGCCGATTATCCCGGGCAGATCAAGGTGTCGATCATCAGGGAGAAACGCTCGGTTGCGTATGCGAAATGAGGGAATAGTGACGAGAGACGAGAGAAAATCAGTAGGCAGTCTTCAGTTAGCAGTTGGTAATGTTAAAAATGGTCGATTCCGACGGCGAACCCCGAAAGAAGGGACATCGGAGATTTCATCCAACTGCCAACTGGTTTATGGTGCTTCCCCTACAATGTCCCCTTGGTAGAAGGGATGGCTGTGCCTGTAATCGAGACGGCCTGTTTCATTGCGTATGCAAAAGCCTTGAAGAGCGCTTCGATTTTGTGATGGGTGTTGTTTCCCTCGATAACCCGAAGCTGAATGTTTGCCTGCAGTGTTCGTGACAGAGAAACAAAAAAGTGTTCAACCATCTCTGTTGAAAACCCGTTAATGTCGGATCTGCTGAATGATGCTTTGAAAACGCAAAAGCTTCTCCCCCCAAGGTCAAGTGCACACCGGGCAAGTGCTTCGTCCATAGGGATGAGCGCCCAGCCATACCGTTGAATTCCTTTTTTGTCTTTCAATGCGTCCAGAATGGCCGTGCCCATCACAAGGGCTATGTCTTCAACCGAATGGTGATCATCAATCTCTGTATCTCCTTTGCAGCGTACCGTTAGATCGATGCCGGAATGTTTACTGAAATTAGCCAGCATGTGATCGAGGAAAACCACTCCTGAATCTATGGAATGCCGTCCTGAGCCGTCAAGGTTAAGTTCAATAAAAATTTCAGTTTCAGATGTTTTGCGCTGAACTTTTGCCGAGCGGACCCTGTTATCCTTTTTCTGGGGCATGAAAATGGTTACCTGATGATTTTATTGAAAAGATAGAGTAAAAAGCTTAAAATAACCGATAGAACAATTGATGTTCCGAGCGGGAAATAAAGTTTGAAATTATCTCTGACGATTTTGAAATCCAATGGGAGGTTCCCGAACCAACGCATAAAAACAGGGACGCCGGTCTTCTGAAATGTTATGAGAAGAATGCCGGAGGCAACTGCAATAATTCCGATAACAACAAGCAGCTTCCCTGGTTCGGTAAACACGCCTTGGATTTTTTTTAAAAGTTGCTAACTTAAGCCCTTTGCTACATAAAAGACAAGATACGATATTTGGCGGACACCTCTACAATTAACATTATCCTCTCGGATTATGCATATATTTCTTGTTGTTCTGATTCTGTTGACTTCCGTGCTTCTCATTGGTGTTGTGCTTTTGCAAAATCCCAAAGGCGGGAGCGGGTTGACGAGCGGTATAGCCAGCCTCGGGACCGTTCAGAATCTCGGTGTCAGAAGAACAGGTGATTTTCTGAGCAAGACCACTGCAATTCTTGCGGGTATTGTTATGGTACTTTGTTTCGTCGTGCAGTTTACACTTCCTTCAAGGCAGGCATCTGTTGACGGTAAAGGAAGTATTCTTCAGAAAGAATTACCTGCAATACCTGCACCGGCAGGAAATGCGGTACCTCAGCCGGCACCTGAAACTGCTCCGAAAGAGAGTGCGGAATAAGGTTGATTCAGCTGAAAAAGGTTATCAGGATACCGGCGTATTGCGTTCGTAGCTCAAGTGGTAGAGCAACTGACTCTTAATCAGTGGGTTGAGGGTTCGACTCCTTCCGAACGCACCATACAAAATAAAGGCTCACAGGCAGAGGCTTGTGAGCCTTTTTTGTTGTGCAGCATCAGAAGGAGTTTTCACAATGTAATTGTATCAATTATTCAGAAAACAGTACGCGCAGTCTTTCAACGCATGCAGACAGGGAGACGACCTCGATCCCCGGTTTTTTTGAATAGCTTTCGGTTACGGGTGCGACAATGAAGGTATACAGAGGTGAAATATCCCCGATTGCTGCGTGCGTGCCTCTGGAAAGTGTCGGTGCAAGTGATGACTTGCATTCGATGGTGATATGTCGTCCTGATTGCTCTATGATGATATCGATTTCAGAGCCGTGCGAGGTTCTGTAAAAAGAAAAAACAGCCCGTGGAAAAAGTCCTTTCAGGTTCGTCAGTACCATGCTTTCCCAGAGTGATCCGAAAACGGGGTGCCCGGCAAGCTGCTGGAAATCGTGCAGGCCCAGCAGGGCTGAAGTGATTCCCGTATCGGAGAGGTAAACTTTTGGGGATTTTACAAGACGCTTGGTGGTATTGTGCTTATATGGGCGGAGTATCTGCAGCATGAAAGTTTCTTCAAGCAGGTCAACATAGTTTCTTACCGTGGTATGGCTCACGCCAAGAGAAGAGCCGATGGTAGAATAGTTGAGGGTCTGGCCGTTGTTGTGGGCGAGCATCTGCCATAGACGGCGCATTGTAAGCGGAGAGAATCTTTTCCATTGCAGAAGGTCTCTTTCGAGATATGTGGCGATAAAATCTTCACGCCACTGATATGAAATTACCGGTTCTTTCTGGAGAAGGCTTCGGGGGAAGCCGCCCGCGGAAAGATAGTGTTCATAGGTTGTTATTTCCTTGACTTCTTCCCACAGGAAAGGGGTCAATTCTTTGTAACTGATTCTGCCTGCGAGTGATTCCGAAGATTGTTGCAGAAGGTCCCGTGAAGCGGAGCCGAGAACGAGAAAGCATCCATTTTTATCCCATTCATCGACAAGGCTGCGTATCAAAGGGAACAGCTCAGGTTTACGCTGTATTTCGTCTATGCAGATCAGCTTGTCTTTTTGTGTTGAGAGAAACCACTCCGGTTCATCGAGTTTTGCAAGATCGGAGGGCTTTTCAAGATCGAGATAGAGCAGAGGCTTTTCTGTCCTGAGCAGCTTCCTTGCCAGCGTCGATTTGCCGCACTGGCGCGGACCGACGACCGCCATAACCGGATAGTGTTTGAGTCCTTCCCTGATGTCCGGTACTATCAGTCTGTCAATGTATTT
>JAKSCY010000030.1 GCA_022360355.1 Chlorobiales bacterium | reverse complement strand
TATAATTCTCCTATGAATAGTCTGTTTAGTTTGTTAACGGCTGAATTTCAGTACACCAAGATAGAATATGCGGCAAGATTTTTCAACTGAATTTGTTACGATCCATCAGCGGATTGTCGTTTTTTGTCGCTTGCCGGTCATACGTGATATTTGCTCATTGACAACAATTTTTGCCCTTGATCCCGAATGCCTGTTTTTTTATACCTTACTACTGGTTACTCAACACAGTCTGCCAAGCAATGACTTTACTCGATCATCTGCACATAGCCTGGGCGCATCTCAGAGAGAGGAGGCGCCAGACAATTCTGACTGCGCTGGGCGTAGCGGTCGGATCGGCGATGCTGGTCACGACAATTGCAGTTGCAGGGGGGATGTCCAGGAACGTGGTGAACAAGATTATAGATATTGCACCGCATGCCATTGTCAGTGCCGACAGGGTCGACCCGCTGGTTCCGGATAACCTCATCGGTATTAAGGAGGGTGTGCTGGGTTTTGTTGAGAAAAATATCACGGTCGCTGAAAAGGAAACGATCAAGAACTACCATGATGCTGTAGAACGTATTCGGCCTGTTCAGGAGGTGGAGATTGTTTCTCCCTATGTGTCGAGCAATCTCATTGTGCGGAACAGATCCCGTTTTACTTCCTGCGCCGCTAAAGGTGTTGTGCCTGAAAAAGAAGCCGGTATTGCCAACCTTGGGAAAAAACTGGTTGAGCCTGACGCGCTCGAAGAGCTTTCCTATACTCCGAACGGTATTCTGGTTGGCAAGCTGCTGGCTGAAGACCTCAAGGTATCGTATCACTCCCGCCTGGTGCTTATCAGCAAAACCGGTGAAGAGTTCCCGGTTACCGTCGTTGGCCGGTTCAGTACGGGCTTTAACGCGAAAGATCGCCAGGAAGCCTATATCAACCTTGCGCTTGCCCAGCGGATAGAGGGGATAGCGCCCAACTCGGTTACGGCGATCGGTATCAGAACGACGGATGTCAGCCGGGCGGGAAATGTTGCGGAAAGGATCCAGCAGCTTACCGGTTATCGGACTGAAAGCTGGGATGAAACCAACAAAAATGTGATAGACTTCTATAATCGTAACGGAACGATAACACTTGTTCTTGTCGGTTTTGTCTTTATCGTCGCGGGTTTGGGGGTATCCTCCGTTATGACTACCGTTGTTCTCCAGAAAACCAAAGATATTGCCATTATGCGTTCCATGGGTGTGCAGCGATCCAGCATAACGGCTATTTTTATGACCGAAGGTTTTATCATCGGTTTGCTGGGGGTGAGCTTTGGATGCCCGATTGGACATTTTATTACCCGGCTTGTCGGGTCGATTCGTTTTGAAGCAAATAACGCCGGGGTTCTGCAGAGTGACAGGATCAGTGTCCTCGAAACACCGGAGGCTTATGTCATTGTAGTGGTTTTCGGTATCATTATCTCGGTGGCCTCTTCATTAGGCCCGGCAAGGAGAGCGGCTGGTTATGTCCCGGTGAAAATCCTTCGCGGTCAGATGTGAGGAAGTAAAAAAGTCAAAAAGCAGCCAACTATTAAGCTTTTTTCTCTCCGATCAGGCACACTGCGTGTGCGGCTACGCCTTCTTCACGACCGATGTAGCCGAGTTTTTCGTTCGTAGTGGCTTTTACGGCAACTTTTCCTACGTCAATACCGAGGCACTGTGCTATATTTTCACGCATCGCCATGATGTGAGGAGCGACTTTCGGGCGTTCCATGAGCAGCATCGAGTCAATATTTTCTATTGAGTAACCCTCGTCGGCGATGAGCTTACCGACATGGCGCAGCAGGATCTTGCTGTCGATATCCTTGAATTCCAGGCTGGTATCGGGAAAATGTTTGCCGATGTCGCCAAGTGCGGCAGCTCCCAGAAGAGCATCGCTGATTGCGTGCAGCAGAACATCCGCGTCGCTGTGTCCTTTAAGTCCTCTCGAATGAGGGATCTCAACGCCGCCGACAATCAGTTTTCTGCCCTCGGCAAACTGGTGTACGTCAATACCGATTCCTACGCGCATGAACGGTTCAACTGCTTAAAATCTTATGGTAATATTTAAGGCAATAAAGATATCATTATATTTAACAAAAACAGAGGACACCTCTATTTATTTATTCCGCGCTTCAATTGCCTCGTTGAGCGGTGCTCGAAATCCTCATCCCGATGGAATCGGGGCTCACGACAATAAATAGAAATGCCCCAGAATTTTGGTATTGTGTAAAATCCTCCCATAAAACATGCAGAGCATACGAAAGTTTTTCTGGATGTGTACCGGAACTCCCGTTGAGGTGATCGAGAAGTACCCTACGGAGCACAACAAGTTCATCGGGATCGGCGCTACCATTTTTTTTACCGCTCTTTTTGCCGCGATTTCCGGTGGTTATGCACTGTATTATGTTTTCGCCGGAGCACCGTTAGCCATTTTTTTCGCAGTTGTTTTCGGCATTCTCTGGGGACTTGCGATTTTCAACCTCGACAGGTATATCGTTTCAAGTATCAACAAGACCTCAAAAGGACTGCGTCAGTTTTACCAGGCTTCACCCCGTCTGATTTTTGCGATACTCATAGCAATTGTCATCGCACGGCCGCTTGAACTCAAGATTTTTGACAAAGAGATCAAGGGCGTGCTCAAGTCCCGATACCTGAAGGAGCAGCAGGGCAATATTACAAGAGTTAGTGCGGCGTTTGCGGACAAATACGCTCTTGAGTTTAGCCGGATTGAAAAACTGCAGAAAGAATACGACTCGATCAGCAAGGAGGTCAGCGGCCTGCGTGAAGAGTTGAAAAAAGAGGTGTTCGGAGATAAAACCTCAACAACTTCCGGTATCGTCGGATTCGGGACCTATGCAAAAGAAAAACAGGCGGTTATCGATATCAAGCAGAGGCGGGAGCAGTACCTCGCCGCGCAGTTGGCGGAACTCGAGTCTTTTATCAACCGGCAGAAAGAGCTGGAAGGGATCAATGACCAGATGATGCTTACAGATTCGCTGATGAATGTAAGAGTATCCTATGCCGGTTTTGCCGACCGGAACTGGGCTCTCGGTCAGCTCACCGAAGGCGGCGATGACGTCAACAACGCTTCGGCCAACGCCGTGTTGTTCATCACGCTGCTCTTCGTGGCTTTTGAATGTGCCCCAATACTGGTAAAGCTGCTCTCGGATGTCGGGCCTTCCGATGTTGATATTTATGAGTCGGAAGCAAGGATTATACGATGGCTGACGGCCACCTCTCCCATCTCCAAGAACCGTTTTGTCAGAGCCTACCGTGCCATCGGCGGCAAACCCGGCAGGCGGCTGACAAGAAAACCGATGTATAACAAACGGGTGAGGAAAGTGGAACGGATAGAAGGCAAAAGTAAAAAGTGAAAAGTAAAAAGATTCTTGGGGACGTTGTTCCGTAAGCTAAAACCCAGGCATTTCTTATATTTACAAAAGGTATTGCAGCGATTGTAACCCAAACAATGATGATCTATGCCTCGTGGCCCGAGACTTGACGCACCGGGAACACTCCACCATGTGATGGTCCGTGGAATCGAAAAGGGGAGTATCGTTCGTGACGATGCGGACAGAAAAGAGTTCCTGAAACGCATGGGCGAGTTGGCAAAGGGGTCGGGAACAAGTATCTATGCCTTTGCCCTGATGAACAATCACGCCCATATTTTGTTGAAAAGCGGAACAACAGGACTGTCCACCTACATGCGCCGGCTGTTGTCAGGATACGCACAGTACTTTAACCGGCGGCATAAACGAGTCGGTCATCTTTTTCAGAACCGCTATAAATCGATCATCTGTGAAGAAGAGGCATACTTCGATAAACTGGTGGCATACATCCATCTCAATCCCATACGGGCAGGATATGTCGAAACGCTCCAACAGCTGGCATCGTATCCCTGGTGCGGTCATGCGGCAATAGTGAGAAAGGTCAGGTATGACTGGATGGACAGGGATTATGTGTTGCGGTTTTTCGGCAGCAGAGAAGGCGAGGCGAGAAAAGCGTATCTGGCCTTTCTGAAAGAAGAGACTGGTATCGACCGTGAAAAGGAGCTCTCGGGAGGCGGGCTTATCCGGTC
>JAKSCY010000582.1 GCA_022360355.1 Chlorobiales bacterium | reverse complement strand
CCCGGCTCTAGGCCTCTATATACTAGGTTCACGGAACAATGGGGATGTGATGACCCGTGTCACAAAAACTTGCAAAATTATAGTTCTTAGTATCTTTTTTCGTTTTTCGCGGGTATATTTAGGCATTTATGGGGACGTCCTCCTTCTCTCGGTGGCGTCATCCATGTTGAGTAATAGAGAGTGGGTTTAGCATTGGCCGAGTGATGGGCCAAGGAGATGAGTGCGTGAGTACTGGTACAGTTAAGTGGTTCGATGCATCCAAGGGGTTTGGCTTCATTGTTCCTGATGAAGGTGGGAAGGATATTTTTGTGCATCATTCCGAGATCAAGATGGAAGGATATGCCAGCTTGGATGATGGGCAAAAGGTAGAGTATGAGCTGGGTGAAGGTCGGAAGGGCCCGTGTGCGACGAACGTAGTCCCTGCATAGGGGATCATCAAGACATAATGAAGGGGGCCTGCAATCTTGTAGGACCCCTTTTTTTATTGGAAGTGTGGGGGGGGGATTGTTCACGACGCTTTTTTGTTCACATTTCGAGGTTTTCCCAAATTAGCGGTTGAAAACCAGGCATGGATGTCAATGAAGCTGCATAAGGTTAGACCTGAAATCTGACTGAGGAAGACGTTGTATGGGGGCAGCACAACCACAACACGCGAATGAACGCTATAAGGCGTTTTTAAACGAGTACCTAAAGGCACGCAAACCACTTTATGCCTTTGTCTACGTAATGACCCATAATGCGGCGGATGCAGACGATATCTTTCAAGAGGCCAGCAGCATCCTATGGCGGAAATTCGATCAGTTTCAGGCTGGTACGAATTTTATGGCCTGGGCCAAGCAGATAGCCCGCAATCTGGTAATGGATTTGCGTAAGAAACGCGGACGTCACCCCGTCGTGGATCTGGACGACAAGACGGTGGATCTCTTAGCCTTTCGTTATCAGCGCATTCAGGATCACGTCGAGGACCGTATTGAGGCTTTAAAACTCTGCGTGGATAAGCTGGAACCGAAGGATCGCGACCTGGTAAAAGCCACCTACGAAGAGGGCAAGCCCGTCAAGAAGATTGCGAAGACAGCCAAGGTAACGGTGCAGGGCATCTACAAACGT
>JAKSCY010000807.1 GCA_022360355.1 Chlorobiales bacterium | reverse complement strand
GTAAAGATTTAACATTTCTTTATTCCTTGAAAACTGTATACTTAAGGAAGCTCAGGAAAGATTTGGTCGCTTGAAACGTGGCTACAGGGCCTTTAATTGTTTCTCCCTATGTCCCTTTCGCGCAGGAAATTCCTTATACGCTCGGTGCAGTGTATTGTTGCGTGCGGTGTGCTTCCCGGTGTGTCGGCATGTGACAGTCCAACCAGGGAGCAGGAGTCGAAAGGAGTTGGCTATGATGATCTGGTATCCCGGATCGGCCGTGAGCGTGCGGATATTCTCTGGTATGCTTCCTTGGCTCCCAGCAGCCATAACGTACAACCCTGGACGGTTACCATCAAGAGTCCCGACAAATGGATCGTCGGTTCAGCCGAGGATCGCTGGTTGACGGAAGTTGATCCGAAAAATCGGGAAATGCTGCTCTCTATCGGGGCGTTTGTTGAGAATATGGTAACCGCAGCGAAAGCACATGGTTTTCGGGTGAAAATCCGTATGCTTGCAAGAAACCCGTTTGATCCCGAGCTTCTGTCCCTTGAACTGCAGAACTCTGAACGGGAGGAATATCCTCTTCAGCGTCTTCTTGAACGCAGAACCTTACGCACAGGTTTCAAAAGTGAAGATATCGACCCTCAGGATTTTTCATTCATTGTCGGGGGGGAGGGGGGGTTTTATTACTATCCGCCGCTATCAGCCCAGGGGGTATGGCTCAATGAGGCTACCGTTGCGGCAAATCGGCAGCAGGTGGAACGCCAGAATGTTCAGGAGGAGCTTGCCCGGTGGATACGATGGTCGGATGCCGATGCACGCAAGTACCGTGACGGTCTTACCCCGAGGTCAATGGATATTACAGGTATTGCAGGGTGGTATGTGAGAAATTTTTACGGTGCCGATGATGTACTGGGCAGGGATTTCCGCGATGCAACCGTTGAGAAGGTGAAAAAACAGGTGGCCGAAAGCGGCGGCTGGATCGTGATTACCTCGGAAAATGATTCTCCTGCATCTCTGATTGAAACAGGACGCCGCTTCGAGCGGATGTTTCTCAGGGCGAAAGACCGCTCTATCGGTGTACACCCCATGTCACAGGTACTGGAGGAAAAGCCCTGGTCGGAAAAGGTT
>JAKSCY010000265.1 GCA_022360355.1 Chlorobiales bacterium | reverse complement strand
CCTTTATTTGTTGAAAATAATACGCGATTTTTGCATGTGGATTTAAAACATGCAATAGCTGAAAGTCGCAAGGGATTCAAACTGTCGTTCGGTAATTGATTTTGTCTTAAATGGTTCTTGAAAGGATTCTGATATTAGCTCCATATCTATTCACTTTGGAGAACAAGTTTCATTCTTTTACTAAGTAGAGATTTAATAATCCTTGACGTTATTTCTACCTCATGATAAATTCCAATCAAAGTTAATCCAAATAGAAATCTTTGAATAAATGATACTGCTTGCATTTTTATAACGTTGGATGAGTTGCTAAGGCGTAAACGAATATTAGGTTAGATTTAAATGACCAGTTTAATATCTCAGTCATTTAGCGCACCTGTGGTGCTTTTCCCAACTATCAATTTGATCAGGGGTTTGAGAGGTTTTTATGGAAGGTTCGAAGATAGGAAGGCTTGGTTTGTAGCATTCTCACAAACTCTCGCGCTGCTTGTATTTTACTGGCTTCATTATAATACTGAAAAACTATCATTCTATGTAGATGAATTTTTGATAGGTCTACTCGGGTTTGCTCTTGTTATTATTTATATATTTATTAATGATATGGTTGAGAGGGTTTTTACCGATGGGTATGCCAACAGTTCTCGCTATACTAGAGATTTTGTCATACAGCTGATTATTTATTGTTTGTTCCTGATTTCTTTCACCTATTCTTTCAACATGTTTATTATAAAACTTGATCATGTGTTTGTAAAAGGCAGGGTTATCCTTGAGGATTCAGAGTTGCCAGCTTCTTATGTTGAATTTAAAATTGAGTATTCTAGTGGATCTTCACACAAAAACTTAAAAACGACCATAAAGTGCGACGAACAAGGTAAGTTTTCGCGATTTTTTTCAAGTGATATTAAGCCTGTTTATATTAAATTCCAAAACGAAAGTGGGATAGAGTGGGATCGCACTGTTTCAAAAGAAGCGTTCTTGTATGGTGGAACTATTATTTTGAGAAAAAATCCATTTACAACTGGAGACCCGTGATGCGTATTACAACGTGTTTTATTATAGTTATGGTTGTATCATCTTCATCATTTGCAGATGATAGTGTTTCTCTAAAAGGACATGTTTATTTCGAAGATGATCTTGGAGAAAAAATCCCTTTCCCAAAACTTCCAGGCAGAAACTATGTGAGAATGAAAATTGTCGAAGGTGAAGAAGAAAAGTCGTGTGGTGAAAAAGCATTAATCACAGACAGCGAAGGTGAATTTGCTTTCGATTATAAGATGCCTGTCAAATGTGCTCAATACAAGTTGCGTGTGTATATTGATTTTAATAAATTATTGTCGAGTGTGAATTTTAAGCAGAAGGGAAGGCCAGTTGAGATTTCTGTAGCATTAGAGGACGATGAAGTTTCGATTGATCCGATCACTATTATAATACCCTTGAGCACATATTCAGATGCTATCAAATCCGGTTTTCTAAAAAAGGGGATGGCGAGTTATTCTCTGGCAAGAGATTTAGTTCCAGAATCAGCGAGTTTGAGTGAATCAGAAAAAGAAGAGAAAGCAGATTTGGGACTGTTCTATTTTGTCCTTGCATCTGAAGGGGACGATATAAAAAATACAAGGAGTTCTATTGAATTCCTTAAGAAACTTGGTTATGAAAAAGATGTCTATAATCTTTTTGCTTTGAAAAACATGAATCAAATTAATTCATTTAGTAATGAAGTTAAGTTTGGTATGTTCAGAGATTTGGCACATTCTCAAAAGGCGATTTTGGAATCTGCGGACTTTAAAAACAGCTCAGAGAGGTTAGCTTTAGCTTCAAAATCACTTGCGTATTATGCGATGGCGCAAGAGGTCAAACCGGAGTACGAAATCCCTGTCACATTTTCCAGAGAGGTGATGTACAGTTTTACAGGCAAGAATTTAAATTACAATGCATGGTATAATGTATTAAGTGAAAATAAAAGCTTGATAAATGAATTCAATAAGGTGCTAATTAACAGAGTAGATGGTAAGAAATATTTGTTGAAAGATGATCTTTCGAATTTGAACGAGACTCTAGACTATCTCAAAAAATTCGACCAAAAATATGTTGTTAGCCCAATAAAATGAGTCTTTCAGGAATTCAATTGCTCTACAGGGAAATTACCGAGGATTTAGTATCTGGCAATAACTGGGATATCATTGGCAAACTTAGATTTATTAACCAAAAAATGTTTAGTTAACATTTAACTGTCCTCCAATATCCAGGTTTCCAGATCATGCACGATGGCTTCGAAAGGCTGGTAACCTGTCGCAAGCCGGATGAAGTCGTTGGATGTTCGTAGCAATACTGATGGGAATCCGGATACACCGTTATCGCGGGCAAATTGAAAATCGAAAGGCGTCAGAAACCCAATATCTTCTGAATTAAAGAGCGCCAGAAACTCATCGGCATCTACACCAAACTCCGAGGCAATTTCAGCCAGTACTGAAGGACTGGTTATGTCACGATTTCTCGCATAGAAAGCATTCTGCAAAGCATCAAAATATTCGAAAACCTTGTCCGGCTGTTTATCCCGAAATGCAACAACAGCTTTACAGGACGGCAACGTGTCATAGACAAAATCGTCACGCTCAAAAAAATCAAAATTAAATGGTTGCCCGGTAGTCGTTTTGACTGATTCCCAATGGTGGCGGATGTACTCTTTCATGGGTTCGTCCATTATTTCCCCAGTACCGGTTCTCAAGCCGCCAACAATCAGTGAAATCGTGACCCAGTTCCGGTAATCAGATTTGATCTTTTTGATCACGGGTGAGAAACCCCAGCACCAGGAGCACATGGGATCGCCGACATAAATAATCTCTTTTTTACTCAATGCGCAAACAGGCCTTTCTAATGATTTTCTCTCTTTCCTACTACGTCTATTCTACAGAATGAGTTCGGTGAACCACAGTATTTCCGTCATTACATTTTTTTACTGAACAGGGATCAGATTTTCACAGATCCGATGTCCTCTTTTAATTACCGTTTCAGTGGCTTACAATTCCAGTGCCACTGAACTTCAGGTAATTCAATATGATACCAGAAATGGATATGCGTCGCTTTCTCTTCATTCGCGCGCTGGAAGAAACAGCGGAACAGCGCGATGTTAAGAGCAAAGCTGCCGATGCATTCCTCGCTGCTGAAGCGGACAGAGCAGAAGCCGACCTGGTCCGGATTGCTGTGAAGCGAAGCGAGTATGTGGAGAAAGATTTATCACGACGATGGGGAATACCCCTGCAGAAAATATACTCAAGAAGGTTTTCTGTTTCGGCGGGAATGGTCCTTGTCGTGATCGTGATCTCGCTTTTGCTCGGACTGTCCAGCAACTACTTCGGCGGCGACAACATCAATCTTCTTATCAATCCGTTTCTATTGTTGCTTGCCTGGAATGTGCTTGTTTACGTACTGCTCGTGGTCCGCACGTTAATCTCTTCAACATTCGATATTCCGTTCGCAGCTACAGGACGTTCCTGGATAGTCAATGCTGTCTCAGCCCTCAACAATCTCATTACATCTTTTTTCGGTAAATAT
>JAKSCY010000623.1 GCA_022360355.1 Chlorobiales bacterium | reverse complement strand
GAATCGCAAAAAGGATGAAAAAGGATTCTGCCGGACAGGAGATGTGGCTGTTGTCTCAAGTTATGGGGTGCATTTCGGGGAGGAAAGGTCTCTTGTTGGTACGGGCGGCTCAGGGACGATATTCTTCGGCAACTGCAACCTAGGCTGCGTTTTCTGTCAGAACTTCGATATCAGCCATTTCGGCGAAGGGCAGGAAATCAGTATCGAGCGTCTTGCATCGATCATGATGGACCTTCAGGCACAGGGCTGCCATAACATCAATCTCGTTACGCCGACACACCAGACTCCGATGATTTTGAGGAGCCTGAAGATTGCTGTTGAAAGCGGGCTCTGCATTCCTATCGTTTATAATTGCGGAGGATATGAATCCGTGGAGAACCTTGAAATACTCAGTGGAATAATTGATGTTTATATGCCGGATTTCAAATACACAGACCCGGCGATGGCGGAAAAATATTCCGGTGTACATGACTACCCTGCGGTTGCCAAAGCTGCAATAAAGGAAATGCACCGGCAGGTCGGTGATCTTGTGACTGATAAGGATGGCGTTGCAGAACAGGGTCTATTGGTAAGGCATCTGGTTATGCCGGGCAATATTGCCGGAACGGAAGATGCTGTACAGTTCATTGCAGAAGAGATTTCTGTGAATACCTGGATCAATATTATGAGCCAGTACCATCCGTGCTACAGAGCTTTCGATTATCCTGAAATTTCCCGGAAAGTATCGGCAACAGAGTATCGTGATGCACTTAAAAGTGCTGTTGAAGCGGGCTTGAAAAGGATTGATGTATTAATGTGAAGCTTGCAATGCGCTTAACCGGTCTGTATCTCGGTTTTAAGATCGATCTCCTCGAGAATGGCGCTGACTTTCAGGCAGGCAGGCAGTGTGCCGGCATAGATGATGGAGAGTCCTTTGGTATGCACCTCCCATGTATGTTTTTCTGCCTTTGACCTGGTGCATTGAATAGCCTTGATAATCTGAAGGATTACTTCGTCAAAGGTGTGTACCTCGTCATTGTAGAGAACAACCCTGTAGGCGTCGAGAGTATCGCTGAGGGTTTCCCGGGTTCCGGCTTCTGTCTGTTCTTCGCTGTGGGATGCCTGCCAGGGACTGAGCATAACGCGTGAATCTTTACATGGACAATATGATGCGGCTGCCAATGTAAAAAATGTAACAAAATCGGAAAAGATCATAACGTCTGCCTTGAAAACGGGAATTTTTTCATCATGAATCACCAACAACGGAAGGCGACGTTGTCAGGGAAAGCTCCCCGTTGCATGCTTTAAGCGTGCAGGGTGCGCCGACGGGAAGGGTCAGCAGATCGTCGATATGGCCGTAGGAAAGTCCCGCAACCACAGGAACATGAGGCGCTGTTTTATCGGTATAATAGCGCAGAATATCGAGGAGGGGATGTTGTTTGTCAAAGGTCATGGCATCCCGGTTGAACTGGCCGAAAAGAATTCCGGAGCATTTGTTCAGAAGACCTGCATTGTGGAAATGGGAAAGCAGGCGGTCTATGCGGTAAGGCTCCTCGTTGATATCCTCAAAAAGCGGCAGAGCGCCTTCCATCGAAGGCAGGTAAGGCGTCCCGACAAGGCAGGAAAGAACGGAAAGGTTTCCCGCAAGCAGCGAACCTGAGGCAGTGCCTTCCCTGAAAACGCAGACGGGATGGTCAGGATGGTTGATGATCTGGTGAACGGAAGAGGTTGATTCGAGTATTTTCCAGAAATTCTCTTCTGTGTAAGAGCTTGGATTG
>JAKSCY010000725.1 GCA_022360355.1 Chlorobiales bacterium | reverse complement strand
TGTTTTGCCGGAGAAACACTGGCAGAAACCACCGCACCGGAAGATGGAGAAGAAGAACTCACGGATCAACGAGGATTTATCGTTATCAAAGCTGTGGTGATACACTTAAAACCAACAACAGGTGGAGAATATAGCAAATATTTCATTTCCGCATTTGAGTCTTGCCCCATGCCCATCCTGTTTCCGCATCCACATATCCATCTGCACGATTATCGATTACTCAATGAAATACGATACATTACGTATAATTCACTGACATAAGCCGGGAGCAGAAAAGCAACCTATCAACTACAGGAGGCATTGTAATGGCACTGCATGTCTTTGTCGTCACACCCTTTGGCGCCCCTCTTCCATGACCCTATTGTAATAGGATTTGCTGGTATACAGCGCGGCTGCAGGGTTGTGCGCCAACACCCTGTCTTTGACGATGAGTGTCGTCACCAGTGCCTCGGAATGTTTGCTGAAAAGCGCGTCGTGCCCTACACAGAGCCCGATAATCACATTGAGGTCCGCCCCCCATTTGTCGAGCAATCTGGCTTGCAGGATCGGGTTGCACATTCCCTCGAAGGTGCCCGGTCTGATCTTCAGATTATCGTCAAGGCCAATCCTGCCTTTATCGACTGAGCCGATTTTGCAGAGCACGGAGTATGGCTCAAACCCGTTCCTTTTAAGAATCTTTGAAAAAATACGGGTCTCCTCAATGAGCCCCACACAAGTCGCAAGCCCTATCTTATGCGCGCCGATACGCCGGGCAAATGCAAGAACTTCCTCAACGCGGGTCAGTTTTCCGTAGTAAAGGCCCTCCACCTCAGCGGCAGCCCTTGCCGTCCGGGCATCGTCTACGTCCCCACAGTATTCGCGTGTAACGTTTTCAAGCACACCCGGCTCGACAGCTTCTCCCGGGCAGAATTTGGGAAAGCTTTTCTCCTGCCGGTAACAGTTTAAAAAACCACAATCGGAACAGCTGACATCGTACTCCCCGTTGTTCTTTTTGTTCTTCATGAAAACAACTTCCCTTATTTACTGTTCATGCGAACAACCAACAATGACATAAACAATTATTTACGTTTTACCCTCAAACCTGGATCATTAACAATCCTCAACAAACCATATTCTTTTCCCCTGCTACAAACCGTCAATGGATGAAATACTCACCCGGCGGAGCCTGGCAGTCATCAAGAAGAAGGTCTTTTAGGGACACAATCTGCTATGAACTTCCGAAAACTGAAATCCCGCTCATAGATGCGCAAGGCATAATACAGGCCAAGACCGACAAGATACACCATGGCACCTGACCAGAGAAAATCGCTTGCGAAGTGCCCGCCCTGAGCCATCCTGCCTGCCCCCATCAGAATACCGTAGCAAGAACCCCCAACAAGCCAGGTCATTGCCAATACCTTTTTTCTGTGCCGGTAAAGGAAGTAAGGAAATATCATAAAAAAGCCGACCGAAGCGTGCCCATTCGGGAATGAGTTGTATTTGCCTTTTATACGGTAAAGATTGCGCAGTATATCCCACTCGACAGCCCCCTGACTGGATTCAAGCATCTTTTCGTATTTCCGGGAACTGACAAACTCGCCTTTGACAAGAGGCGGAACAAACGCACGTTGTCCGCCGAACTCCACAATTTCTCTCGGTCTTGGCCGACCCCAATATTCTTTGAATATAGCATTGACCAATAATCCGGGCCCAAGAACCATTAACAGGGCAATAAACGCAAATACCCGCCGGTTCGTTTTTTGAAATCCGGTAAACGTACTGACAAACCATAAAAGAAGAGCAATTGCAGAAACAATCATGGCCAGAGCAGGACCGTAATCATACAAAAAAACCCACAAAGCTTGATTCCTGAATACCCACTCCCCGTCGCTGTAGAGCATTTTCTGAAAGGCAATATCAATATCCCATATCAGAAAAGGAGCGGTCAACAGCAGAAAAAAAACAAGCGAAATGGCAAATTCTCTTAAGAAGTTACTCTTCATTGTTTCCATAAGAACCGGATATAAGCAATATTCGTTATACCAACTTTTCCATCAATACTTCATTCCGGAAACACTGCCCTTTTTTTAAAACATAGCATATTCATGTCAAGAATAAGCTTTGACAGGAGAAACAAAACCAGCGGGCTTGAGTGCAATAAGGGAACAAGTGATTTTGTTGAGAATATTTTCAGCCGTGTTTCCGATGAGAAAACCAAGAATACCAGTTCTGGCAACCGTCCCCATGACAAGAATATCGACAAGCTCTTTCCCGACAAACTCAGGGATAAGGCTGTCCGGTCGTCCTCTCATGCGGAAAACTTTATGATTGGAGCCGATGCCGGACTCCTCAATCAATGCGTTCAAACGAATCTGATGATCGGACTCCGCCTCCCTGGCATTCCTTGCATGTTCTTCTTCGGAGATATTCGCCCAGGCTTTGTAACGCAGAAACTGTTCATACTCATAGTCCCAGCAGGAAAGGATGCTCAATGATCCGCTCAAGGAATCCAACATCGAATGTGACAGCTCCAGCAGCCGTAGTGAGAGAACCTTTTCCAAAGGATCACGATTTTCCGGATCAACCGCTACTGCAATCCGGATTTCCCCTCGTTTATGGAGCACGGGTCTTGCAAGCCAGAGGGTAGATGGACATTTTCGAAGCAGCGTCATATCCATGGACCCGAAGCCTTTGCCCTCCACTCCCGGCTCTGCTTCCTTGATTACAAGATCGTATCCGTTGCGAAGCACATGACGGATCACCTCGATTGCGGGGGGAATCTCCACCTCTCTCTGCATTATGCGGCAGAGCCCTTCGCCTCGATCGAGGTTCAGCGTTTCGGTGGTCTTCTCAAGAGCGGCATGGAGCTGTTCTTCAAGATACCTCCTGTAAGTATCGGAATATGCTTCCTGTGTTTTCGGAAGAGCCGGATAAACAAGAAGAATATCCAGTGTCAATCGGTTTGAAACAACAAGCTGCAGCGCCTGTTTCAAGCCCTCGGTTTCATCGAAGATCCCGTTTGTAACATACAGGATTGAGTTAAATTTTCGCATTATGTTTCTCCCTGCCTGATTTATGAATGTCTTTCTCCAACGGCAACTCACACTGCATAGCCTCAGCCAACCGTTTAGCGGCTCGTTCCGCCGCATCGTAAAAGGGCAAAAATACCACATCGGCCCCTTTGGACTTCAGTGAATCCCGTTCGTCTATCTTTTGGGTCGAAACCGCTATTTTTCCCGTGTATTGCTGCTGTTTGAGCGCATCAATCAGCGCAATACGGGGATCTTCATGAGTCAACCCGAGAAAGTCATATTGCGCTACCGACGAAACAACCCACTGTACACCTTTAAGGGGCAGTGAATCTATGAATTCCTGGTCGAAGGCATCACCATACACAGCATCGAATCCCTGCTTTTTCCATCTGCGAACTTCGTCGGGGTTGAAATCAACAGCCAGGATACGGTAGCCTTCTTTTTTTAAATACTGTGCAACCGCTGAACCGTAACGCCCTAAACCAAACAGTATGATGTCGTAACTACCGGTATCGAGCAGTTCCCGGTCTTCAGTTTCCTGAATAATGTGCGCTCTCTTCTCAAAAATACCGAGCAGGGGCTCAAGAAACGCATAAAGCATATGCGAATAGGTTATCATGTAAACGGACATCGCTATGGTAATCAATCCCACCAGGGTAACCAGACCGAGAGCTTCGGGGGAAACGTGCCCGAGCTTCAATCCCATGGCAATGAAGATCAGCGAAAATTCGCTGATCTGGGCAACGGTAAGCCCTGCAAGAAACGATGTGCGTTTTCGATACCCGAGAAACCCCATGATAACCATTACAATCAGGGGATTACCGATAAGCACAAAAAGCGAAAACAAAATTGCAGGATAGATCTGGCTTCCGAGCAGCTCAAGCTCTATATGCATTCCCAATGCTATAAAAAAGAAGAGTAACAGAAAATCGCGAACCGTGGCAAGGCGCGACACGATGGTTTCGCGGAAAGGGGTAGAGGCAAGGGAAACGCCGGCAAGCAACCCTCCAAGCTCCTTGCTGAAACCGAAGTAACTGCCAAGTGAAGCCAGCAATGCCGCCCATCCAATGGCAAAGGTAACCAGCAGTTCAGGGGATTTCACGATGCGACTGATAATCGGCGTGGCGAGAAAACGGATGAATGCCGTCACGAATACCACCATGACAACACCGTAGAAAAGAATGGTGGTAATTTGCGTCAAGGCACTCTCCCCTGCTCCCGGCTCCGAATTGACACCAAAAGCTGAAAGAATCATCATTGCAAGCACAACAACCAGATCCTGAACGATAAGAAAACCGATGGCAATCCTCCCGTGCAATGAATCGACCTCTTTCTTATCCGACAGCAGCTTGACGATAATGATCGTACTGGAAAAAGTAAGCGCCACAGCAACATACAGAGAAGTCGTAACATCGAGACCCAGCAGTTGCCCGATAAAAAAACCGGCAACCGAAGTAAACAGAACCTGACCAAGACCTGTAGCCAATGAAACAAGACCCATCGACCGTATCAATTTGAGATCGAGCTTCAATCCGACCAGAAACAGAAGAAGTGCAATACCAAGATCCGCCAGCAATTGCACCTTTTCCCTTGATTGAACAATATCGAGCACCGAAGGGCCTGCCAGCACACCGACGGCAATGAAACTCACAATCATCGGCTGGCGAAGCAAAAGACTGATCGAACCGACTACTGCGGCAAGCACCAGTAATGAAGTAATCTCGTAAAACGGAACCGTATGGATAATACTGAAATCGGGCATGCAAATAATTCTTTCTACAATAGAAACTCGACTCACCTACAATACAATACCTCTTCCAGGTGGAAAAGTTCATGCTCGCCCTATTAATTCACAGAAAACAATGTTTCCATATCTACTAACTTGTTCCGCGACCCGATCATTTTCTTGGGCAATTCAGTGACAATGTTTCTGACATTTACATAAAGCACAAAAGGCGTATTTTATTGTTCATAGATAATCCCTCAGTCCCCAAAAAACAGCAACGCATATCAGATATACAATGAGTACACAGGCAAGTTATGAATTCAGTGAATCGACAAAGTATGGAGGCTTCTGGATTCGTGTATTAGCCAACCTTATTGATGGTATAGTCTTACTTATCCCGAAACTGCTTATCTCTTTTCTGCTCGAAGCCGCCTCGCATGCTGAAAACGAGGTCTCGCTAAACATAACGGTCTTCATTTGGACTCTACTTTTTTACTGGGTTTACTATGCCGGTCTGCAATCATCTGCCTGGCAAGCGACTGTAGGCAAAAAAGCTGTGGGCTTAAAGGTCATCGATGAAAACGGGAACCGGATTTCTTTCGGCAGGGCTACCGGCCGACACTTCGCATCATACATTTCCACTGTGATTTTTTGTATAGGGTACATGATGGTTGGCTGGACAAGCAGGAAACAGGGTCTCCACGATATGATTGCAGGGACACTGGTTGTCTATGATCAAAACGCATAACAAAAAAAGCCGCCTGTGCAGAAAGCACGGCGGCCTGGAAATCTATCCGGGAAGAAATATCTTCGGCTCAGTAACGAGGTCTTGAGGGGCGCTCTTCGCGTGGCCTTGCCTGGTTTACCTTGATGGAACGACCGTTGAGATCGGTATCGTTCAATGCATCGATTGCCTGATTTGCCTCTGAATCACTCGGCATCTCAACAAAACCGAAACCCTTGGAACGGCCTGTGAATTTGTCTGAGATGATGTTTGCGCTGGAAACTTCTCCAAACTCGCCAAAAGCTTCACGCAGATCGTCTTCAGTTACGCCATAATCCAGATTGCCAATGTAAATGTTCATGTTTACCTCATGGTAATGTGTGCTTTAATCAAAAGAGAAACGCTGTCAAATAATCAAAAGCACAAATCACCTGAGAGCGATCAGCCAACCATTGGCTAACGTGTGATAATACTCTTTTGCTGGTCATATTACAAAAAGAAAAAAATTACGTATAATCGGGCCAAAGCGTTAACTCACCTGAAAAAAAGAGTTAAAAGAATAAAAAAAAATACCTTACAACATACAGTCTCTATCCGTTGATGCGGAATGACAAAAAAGAATCACCTGGAACTGCAGGGAATATCGGCAAGAAGCAAGTAATCCTGAGTATTTTCTGTAAGTTGCAATGCAACACCCCGTCCCGCACCGGATGCACCATGAGTACATGAACAGTTACCGACGTTATCCGGGAAACCTTGGCCGTGCCTCAGAATAACAGATGATAATGAAGAAAGCATTCATAATCATTGGTATCAGTATTGCCGCAATGGTCTCCGGCCTGCTTGTTCTGTTGATAATCGTAGAAACAGATCAACCAAAACCTCCCAAGGCCATAACGACAGTAGTAACCGTCGATGTCCCGCACTCAACATTTAATCTTCCGATCAAGTTCAAGATTGAAAAGCTTGCCGATTACTTAAACAGAAAAATCACCGGTACATTCCTGGCAAAAAATATTTTCCCTGAAAAAGGAAAGAAAGAGGAAATTTTTTTGACTCTCACCAAAAAAGATGATATCACCGTCAGATCAACAGGGGAAAAACTGATTTGCACATTGCCTTTATCCGTCGATTTAACTCTCGTAGACACATGGCTGGGAAAAGAACTCACAAAACTGTTCAAACCTGTTCAAACAAGCGTCATTATTTCATTATCAACTCCTGTCAATTTAGATAACAGGTGGGGCCTGGTAACTAATTTTAAGATAACAGGACATCAATGGACCAAGGAACCGGTTCTGGAAATTGGTCCTTTCAAGAAAAACCTGACAAAAGAATTAGACAAAGAGATAGCAGACAGGAGTGCAGAACTGACAAAAATGCTTGACGAACAGATAAATAATGAAGTTTCCCTGCAACCAACGGTATCGGGAGTCTGGAAAGATTTGCAAAAACCAATACTCATCAGTGAAAGACCGCCTGTGGTCTGGCTGAGATTCGCCTGTGATGATATACAGGGAGATATCGAGCTGGATACAGAGGCAATAACCTGCTTTACCAGTCTGAAAGCAAAAACACTGATCGTCACCGACACGACAGCCTTAGCAAAAGCAAGTCTTCTGCCCGAATTCACACTATTGCCTGAAACAGAGAAAACCTCTACATCCGACATCTACTTATATGCCTACTCCTCTTTCGCTGAAACCAATGAGCAGCTTAACAGCTTTTTCAAAGGCAAATCCTATTCCGCCAAGGGGCGCACTATTTCCATAAAAGACATACATGCGTACCCCTCTGTAAACGGCTTAACTATTGCAGTGGAAACAGACGAGGCCCTGAAAGGCATGTTATTTCTCAGCGGCCAACTGGTGTTTGACCCTGAGAGCCAAAAATTGAAAATTCAGAATTTTGATTTTGCGCTCGACTCGAAGAATATCCTCATAAAAACGGGAGATGATCTTCTGCACACCTCCATCAAGAACGCTATCGCCTCAAGGCTTCATGTCAATCTGGACACAATGATCGGAAAGGTTCCCGGTCTTATTCATCGTGCCATTGCCAGAGGAAAAGCCGGAAAAACAATAAATCTCACTGTAGATGATTTGTCAATAGAGCATTGCGACATTCTCATGGGAAAAGAAAAAATTCACCTTGTACTCAATGTTGTCACGAAAGCGGATATAGAAATAAAAAGAATAAAAACAGGGAAAAAAATCAGCATTACTGATGGTTAACTTTTGCCATAAAAAAACCGCCTGTGCAGAAGCACGGCGGCATTGCTTTATACTCTTTATCTCAAGAAAATATTTTGTTCTCAGTAGCGTGGCCTTGCGGGACGTTCTTCGCGAGGTCTTGCCTGATTTACCCTTATGGGGCGACCGCTTAATTCAGTATCATTCAAAGCATCGATAGCCGTATTCGCCTCTTCATCGTTAGGCATTTCAACGAATCCGAAACCTTTGGAACGACCGGTAAACTTGTCGGTGATGATATTCGAGCTGGAGACTTCTCCGAATTCGGCAAATGCGTCGCGCAGTTGATCTTCCGTGACGCCGTACTCCAGATTGCCAATGTAAATGTTCATGTCTTTACCCCATGGTACTATGTGCTTTGATCAAAAGAGATACGCCGTCAAATAACCAAAAGCACAAATCACTTGAAAGCGTTCAGCCAACCATTGACTGACGCCTGAATATAATTCTTTCTCATACAGATATCAAAAATGCAAGAACGGCCTGTCTTGAAAAAACAGCCCCTTTGTTCGCTCTCCCACAGTAAGTTTAGAACCGGATTCCGGTACACTGCTTACCGATCAAGACCTCTATAGGGCACCTCAATTTATTTATTCCGCGGTTCAATTGCTTCGTTGAGCGGATAGAAAGGGGTTTCTGCGCTCCGTTCGCCTTGCACTTGAAACGCTCATGACAATAAATGGAGATGCCTTACAATCTTGCTCCTCCTGATATTTCCAGAATCTGTCCGGTGATAAATTCAGCATCGTCCGAAGCCAGAAAAAGAGCTGCTTTTGCAACATCGTCCGGCGTAGCGATACGCTGCAGGGGATAACGTTCTGCTGCCTCTTCAGCCATTGCCTTCCAGCGTTCAGAACCCAGCACTTTCTCGAAAACCGGAACATCGACAAGAGCAGGGGCAAGGGCATTAACCGTTATCTTGTACCGCCCCATGGCAAGAGCGAGAGAGCGGGTAAACGAAAATACCCCTCCTTTGGCTGCAGAATAGGAAAACTGCCCCGGGCTTCCCCTGTAGACCATGGAACTCATGTTGACTATCCGGCCATAGCCCTGTGGCTTCATGATGCGACACGCCTCACGGCAGCAGAGAATGGTCGACTTCAGGTTGAGGTCCAGGTTTTTGCTCATGCGGTCATAGTCGATCGATTCAATATCGGCAACGGGTTCATGGTCGCCGCCGGCAATATTCACAAGAACATCAAGCGCAGGAAATGATGATTCAGTTTCGGAAAAAAGACGAACGACTTCACTTTCTCTGGTAACATCGGCAACTATCACGGCTGCTTTTCCACCCTTTTTTATGATAGTGTCCTGAACTTCAAGGCTTCCTGCATGGTTGCAGTCACTGAGAATGACCAATGCTCCTTCGGCAGCAAAACAGCACGCTGTCGCGCAGCCGATTCCTCCGGCAGCCCCCGTAACCAGTGCTGTTTTTCCTGAAAGTCTCATTGAGTGGTTATGTTAGCACAATGCTCCTCAACAAGCTTGCGGCGCAAAACCTTTCCGACCAGAGATTTTGGTAGGCTTTCGGTAAAAGCGATATATTTGGGCACTTTATAGGCAACCAACTTCTTTTTACAAAATTCCCTCAACTCGTCGGCGTGGAGTCGGCAGCCTTCTCGCAGAACAACCCAGGCTTTGACGGCCTCTCCCTGATATTCGTCGGGAACGCCGGCAACACCTACCTCATGCACATCCGGATGTGATGCTATTACCTCTTCGACATCTCTCGGCCAAACCTGGAAACCACCCGGTTTGATAACATCTTTCTTCCTGTCTATGATGAACAAATACCCGTCTTCATCGAGATAGCCCAGGTCACCGGTAAACAACCACCCATCCCGAACCGTTGTAGTGGTTTCTTCGGGCCGCTGCCAATACTCTTTCATGAGCTGGGGAGCACGCATAATCACCTCGCCCACCTCTTTGGAAAGCATTTCACGGTCTCCCTTCTCCTGATCGACAACACGAATCTCCACATCCGGAGCCGGAATACCGACGGAGCCCTCCTTATAAGTGCCAAGCACAGGCGTCAAAACGGAGCCTATCATGGATTCGGTAAGAGCATAGGCATCAATGATTCTTCCTCCGGTCAGTTCCTCAAACCGTTTCTTGGTTTCAAGCAGCAGAGGCGCAGCGCCGGAAACACAAAGTTTCAACGACCCGAGAACTTTATTGTCTTTTGCTACACGGGGATGATTGATCAAAGCGGTAAACAGCGTCGGGACACCGGGCAGAACTGCCGGTTTAAGCTTTTTGATCGTTATTATCAGATCGTCAAGATCACGAGGATTCGGAACAAGAACAAAGGGGTAGTCGTCAACCAATGCCGCCCCGAGTATCCCGACCTGGGCGTAAACATGAAAAAGAGGCATGTTGAGCATGATGATATCCTTACCCCTGTCAAGCACGACACTGAACCACCGGGCTATCTGCATACCGCTGACAACCATTGCATGATGGGTACAAACCGCGCATTTCGGTATTCCTGTCGTGCCGCCGGTAAACAGAAAAAGCGCCGGATCATCATGAAGCACCTTGCTTGCCGGAGGCGGTGAGTCAAGATGTGCCCTGATCAAATCACCAAGCCACAGATCACCCTGTTCCAGCGTCACGGCATGCCCTTCTTTCTTTTCTTTCAGAAGGGTGAAAAGCACTTTTTTCAAGGTCGAAAGATACTCCTTGATATTGGTAGCTATAACCGTTTGCAACCCTGAAGAGAGGCTTACCGACCTGATTTTCCGATAAAAAGAGGTCAGCACAATGGCGATTTTCGCTCCGCATTCCTTCAGGGCATGTCCAAGCTCATGTTCGGTGTAGAGCGGGTTCATCGGCACAGCTACTCCACCAGCTTTCCAGATAGCCAGCTCACAGATAATCATCTGTGGAGAATTCGGCAAAAGCAGTGCAATCCTCTCCCCTTTTTTCAGTCCTCTGGAAAGAAGTGCCGCACCGAACGCATCGCTCAACCTTTCCAGATCGGCCCAGGTCATGGAAGAACCCTTGAAGAAAAGTACTTTCCTGTCGGGAAACTCCACTGCCCGGTTTCGGACAATATCAACTATGGTATGATGAGGATAAGGCGCCAGAGAGGCTGGAACCCCCTTGTCATAATGCTTAATCCACGGCTCTGCAGACATATTTCTTGTTTCGATAACGGATCACAAGCATGACAATAGGGGATGAAATACTATACGTGCTCCTGTTGTATGTAAACGTTTGTTAAAATAACGAAAAACACCGTTAATTACCTCAGGAAATAACAGTTATGAAGCAACCTTTGTTTGGAACAGCTTCTTTTTGAAATGAACGAAACACCTATTTTTCATGGACAAACTTACCGATCTCAAAGTAACTGTTTCTGCTTCTGGCAAGGTAAGACAGTTCACCGGGGTCACGAAATACCTCTTCGGCTTTGATGTTTTTTTCCCTGACGACAAGTGCCGTCATCTCGTATTTCTGGCCTTCAACCGGGAGATACTCCTTTTTGCCGAGCCACGCTATGGAGGTCCACTTTCCGCTTTCTTCTTCGGTGACGGGAGCAGCCTGCGCCCACCATCCTTCGGTAAAAGGATCAGCCGAGTGAACAAGCAGAACAATACGTAAGGAACCGTTCCCGACAACATTTGTCGAAGTTCCGTTCACCATGAGATAGCCGCCGTCCCCGGTAAGTACCACATCAACTTTTTCGCCATTTTTCGGACTGACGATTGCAATTTCCGGTACAAAGTACCGTGAAGTCAGAATATTTACTCCGTACCAGGTTGCACCGGCAGCAATACCGGCCACAACCCAGCCAAGCAGAAAAAGAGGAACCGAAACACGGCCGTCCGATCTTCCCGAGATACGAGCCATACCGTATTGTACTGTTGCCAGCACAACCAGCGCTGCGGTAGCCTGAATGGCCAGAGAATAAATCTCTGATGGAAGGGGGATGTTCATGCAACCTCGGGAGTTCAGGTTTTGCCGGGCTCCTGCCTCAACATTGCTGCAATATCAGCAGGATGGTGTATCCATGCCATGACCCTCTCGGTACCACCGATTGATGCAAGGAGATTATCTGCTATTCCGTCGAGCCTGTCTTTGCTGTGCGGCCACGGATAGTTTTTACCGGAACCGGGAAAAATTATGTAAAGAATATCACCGAGAGATTTTTCCAGTCCCATACGCGGGCACACATTTTTTCCCCCCAGCCTCTCCGCGAGACGAATCGATACCTCGCCAAGCGGATGATTTTTCGGACCGATATCGGCAACGACAAACGGACTGTAACATCCGGTCGCGATGTTGACCGCAACACCTATATCTCCAAGATCGCCCACCCCCATTATCTTGCTGAAGGTAACCGGAAAAACCAGATAAGGGACTCTGGCAGCATCAACATAACGTGCATGGTCGGTAACTGCTTTGGTCCTGTCTCTCAGCGATGTCATGGAAAGATAGTAACCCGAATGCTTGCCGGAAGGTACGATGTATGGCTTGCCTTGATCATCGGGATCGGTGACAAGAACGTTTTTCCACCACGAGGTTCCCGGATAACCTGCATGCTTGAGTGCATCGAGCCCTGTATCATCAGGATGATAAGCTTGTGGAGCACCGTCGGCATCGATAGTCATAAAGTCCGTAACGTAAAGATATGCACTGGCGTCCGGCACACGATAAAGCTGTGTTTCTTTATACTTTTTCCACTTCTTCATCTTTATTCCGGCCCGGGATTCCTGGATACCGACCAGGAAACTGAGCATGGCGAGCAATACGCACATACCGTTTATTTGAATACCGGTCAACACGGCGGAGGCATGGGGCATAGTGATTACGTGCTTGCTGGCAATTACACCGGGGCAAAGAAAACTGTATAATCGCAAAACGCATAAATCCCGGCTCTTCTCGGAAAAATAATATATCAAATAGAGAAAAACCAAGGAAATCACTTTGCAGAGAGAGTAGGTACGGAAAGGGAGACACAAAAAAACAGCGGGTTATGCGCAGAACACTTCGGAAGAAACTGAACTGTATCACACAAACTCTACGGTGTTCATGGAAATCCGTGCATTTTCGCCGACCGGCCGCACCTCAATCGCGGCGCAGTCGCGAAAACGCACTTTTTTATCGCATCCTGAACACTCAAAGGAATTCCAGAAAAAATGTGTAATGTGCTTGTCTGCGCAATGCGGGCAGACCGCAACAACGGTATCATGCAGGCGTTTTTCAACAAAAACCCAGAATCCTCTGTCAAACCCTTCGCTTCTCATCCTTTCAAGAGCCATTCTGCCGCTTTCTGTCAGTGTAACCGAATGTTCACCAACTTCAGCAAAACCAAGCAGGCAAGCCTCATGAAAGTATTTCAGGGCCAGTGATTTCCATTCCGGCAAATTGTTCAGCAAACTGTACAGTTCCGGTAACGGTTCCCTGCCGGTCTCGATCACATCAAGAACAAGCGCTATCCTGTTCTGCTGGATCTTCTGCGCATCGTGCTCGCGCAGCATCACCGCTACCTTTTCAGCAGTCATGCCGTCGATCGAGCCAGAGGCTATCTCCTCGTCGATCTGTTTCCAGTCTTTGTCCGGCAGATCCTCTTCACGGACATCCGTGGCTTCCTCAGCATGGAACTTCCTGCCGAAAACCGGAATGGCAACAAAGTTGAGAACGACAAAAACTATCCCCATGAAAACAGCCGGCACCAAAGGAATACCTGTCTCTGTCAATCCACCAAGCAGCATGCGCTTACCAGCACGATTCGCCTCTATAGTCTTCTTCAGAACCTCTGCGCTACCGTCCTGCATATTCTTGTTCGGCTCTCCCCTGCCAAACAGGTAAAGATACGGATACACACCGATTCCATCGGCTCCTTGACCTGCAAATTCAAGCGCACGTGAAAACATTTCAGACCCATATGCCCCCTCACCGGCATTCCGGCCAGCAGGGATGCCGACCAGCAAAGGCTTGTTGCCAACCCTGTTTCTTGCCGAGAAAATGACCTGGCTTATCCACTCCGTTCCACGGTCTTTTGCACTGAAATCAGCTACAGGAACCAGCAAATCGAGATGGCTTGCAATCAACCCGTAGTTCTGGGCGTACAGCTCAGCCGAGGAATAAGATGTCGCGGCACTCCCCTCCAGAGAGGCCGAAAGCTCTACCCTTGTTCCGGCTTCCTGACGAACAATCCGCTTGATTCTCTCCGTAAATAAAGCAATCTGCTCCGCTCTCCAGTTCGTCCATTCAAAGTACTGAGCGTTCAGCAGCTTTTTTATATCCGGAATAGAGTCCTGACCTGTCTCCAGGGCATAGGCCTGCAGGGTTGAACGAGAATAATCAAACGCGAGGCCGGGATAACGCAGTTCATCAAGGTGCAGGCCGTCCAATTCATAGTTCCTGAACAGTTTGCGGATGGTCTGTGCCTGGTGATCGAGTACTTTCGGATTGGCCGGTGAAAGCCATGCGTTCGATATTGCCCCGTCCTGATCAACCATTGACCACTCCCGATGGTCTCCGGCCATAACTGAATCAACAAACGCGGGAAGCCAGGCATGAACCTTGATGCCTGATTTTTTCAGCAGCACCGCTGTTTCACCGAAAAGATCACGGCCATCATCCTGTCGGCCAAAATAGGTCCTACCCGAGACATCTTTTGCCATGAGAAAGACATCAGTAGCCTTGATGCCCGCGACATCCCGTGCAACCTGTTCCGGGCTGTGTCCGCCAAGACTGAAATCGACCCATACTGCATATCGCCGAGCCTTGTGGCTGCTCAGCCGTTCGACGTAATTATCGGCAGAGAGAAAGACACCACCCTCCTTTTTCACATAATCGATGAACGCCCGAAACGCATCAGGAAACTTTGCAACCATCCTGGGATGCAGAAGTATCATGAGCGGTTCACCGATAGCGGCTTTTTCGTTATAGAGCATTTTCAGCCAGCGTTCGAACTCCTGTTCATTTAATTTATGCTTGTACATCAGATTGTAATCAGAAGCAAGCATTTCACCGTCATGAAATGTCGAAATCGGCAGTTCGAACAGGACATCCTGGCGCTGCCACCTGTCCTGGTCGGAGCTGTCATATTGAAAACCAAGCTGTTTCAACACTCTCATAACCTGTTCATCATACTCGAGATAAGGCGCACGGAACCAGACGACCGGCTTACCCGTGA
>JAKSCY010000204.1 GCA_022360355.1 Chlorobiales bacterium | reverse complement strand
CCAGGTGAACATCTGCATCCCTGAACTACCAAAATTAGGGATATAGATGTATGCCAGCCTGCCTCCCGAGAGTTTATTGACCATATCTCTGCGTTTATGCACCCAATCAAGTCGCCGAAGTGTGTTATCGCCTGCCATGGGAACGATAGTGACCTCGCGTGCGCCGGTGCCGTCCGGTGACGGTCCGATTTTTAATTTCGTCGGCTTTCCGGGCGTGCCAATGAAATATGAGTAAAAGTTCTTGTCTGCGGTTATCTCATTGCCGTTGACCGCGAGCACATATTCGCCGACTTTACCGTTCACACCGGAAAGCGTCAGGGGGGAGGCGGTCAATTCACGGGAATTATCGCCCCGAAAGATTTTTGTGATTCGATAGCGGTTATGGGCGATTTCAACATTTGCTCCTAAAACACCAACTCTGTCTCTGCGTCCGGACGACAAGGCGTCACCGCCACCGGTCCCCATATGACTGATCGAAATATGTGACAGCAACTCGTTCAGGACAAATGTTAAACCCCTCCTGGTGACCACATTTGGCAAATAAGCTGCATAGTGTTCTTCCAGCATATCGAGGTCCTGGCCGTGAGTGTTGGCATCATAAAGATAGTGCTTCTGAATCCTGCATGTATCGGCCAGGATGTGGCGCCATTCCTGAATCGGATTGACGGTGATTTCCAGCTTTGACAGGTCCAGTTTTTTCTCGTTTTTTGCAGGAGCTGATTCTGTTGATACAATTGCACGAGTTTGTCTTTCACGGTAAAGAACATGTCTCCCGTCTGCTGAGACGGTGAAGCTGTTTATATCGCTCACGAACATCTGTGGCTTCATATCAACGGTATTTATTTTATAGAGATCATACGACAAATTGTTTCTGGTGAACCCGCGAGGAAGTATTTGTTCATATGCAAACAGGGTTCCGACGGTCCCAGGGGCAATGCGCATGAAAATCCGCTCCGGGATCGGTAGTTTGAATGAGCGCT
Organism: Chlorobiales bacterium; assembly: GCA_022360355.1. Lineage (GTDB taxonomy): Bacteria > Bacteroidota > Chlorobiia > Chlorobiales > Chlorobiaceae > Prosthecochloris. Next base: position 470 of record JAKSCY010000204.1, on the reverse strand, counting down.
CTTCGATATTGGTAAAATCGACTGTTATATCACCGGTCGCGTTATTTGTTATTTTCTCCCCGACCAGAGCAGGTGACGGGGTTTTACTGCTCAATGGTAGTACATAGAGGTTTGATGCCCAGTCCATGTCCACGAGCAAATAGGACATCCCGAATACATCCCATTGGGCACCTGCCCAGTTGGCTTTGAGAAAATAAAGATAGAGACCGTTTTTGTCGAACACAGGACTGAAGCAGTTCAGCATTCCGCTCGTAACGCGCGTGCTTTTGCCGGTCTCCAATGAAAAAAGAAAGATCGCGCTGATCCGGTTCTTCAGGTACTTTTTGTACGCAATCCATTTGCTGTCCGGTGACCAGCTGGAGTCAAAATCGCCCTGACCGGCATACGTTGAAACATCGATTTTTTGAGGCCTGTTGCCCTTGGTGTCAAAGAGCCAGAGGCCGAGATGTTTTCCGGTAAACACGAGCTTT
>JAKSCY010000356.1 GCA_022360355.1 Chlorobiales bacterium | reverse complement strand
TCGTCGAAGGTCAGGGCCTCGGCAGGCGGAGGCACCTCGACGTTCGGATCGAATTCGAGCTTGAGGCCGACGCGTGAGTTGCCTACGAGCGGATCGCTGGACGGGTGCAGCACGTAGGCTTGCAGGTAAATGCGGTCGCCGGCGCTGAGCACGCCCATGTTCTGGAACAGTCCCGAGTACGGCTCTTCGGTACCGAGCTTGACGCTGAACGCGCGATCGAGTGCGAAATCGTCGGACTTCTCCTGGTCGTTGAATCCAAGCCACTCGTCGATGCCGACCGGGCTTTGTCCGCTGCTGAAGCCCTCGGTTTCAAAATCGCTGTTGACCAGCAGGTTGGGCCCGTCGTCCACCGAGAACTGTGCGTCGTCCCAGTAGGCCGCTCCGAGCACGTCGCCGACGTTCCATTGCAGTCGGCAGGTAATGCGTACTGCGGTCGTGCCCGCAGGTGCGGCCAGCGGCCCGATTTCCGCGAGAATCCACGTGTCGGCGGGCGCCGCGGCGTCCATTACGTACACCTCATGCAGGTCAATGGTTCCGCCGAAGAGGTTCAGGAACTCGAGCACGAGCCCGGCCTCGCCGCTGGCCCGCAGCTTGTCGAACGCGGGGCTGTAAAGTTGAACGCTCGCCACGACACTCTGCCCCGCCGCGATGTCGGCCACTTCCTGGAACGCGCCTGCACTATTGCTGTCAGCATCTCCAAATGCTTTGAGGGAGTGACCATCGCCCGGCGGTACGAGACTGACCGTCGGCGAGCGTTCTACGTTGGTGCCGAATTCGGTCCACTCGGCGGCGACCATCGGATCGATGCCCGCCGGCCCGTCACCGCGCTCCATGCTGCCGTTCAATACGATGTTCTGGCGGGCCCAGAGTGCGGTCGGGAGGATCAAGCCCGCCAGCACGGCGAGCAGCGTGGCTCTTCTCATTTGTACTTCCTTCCGTCTCGGATGCGCGGTACGCAATCCTCGTGCACCTCAGCGCTGGTGCGAATTACTCCAGCGCGCCGTCGATTCCTTCACGCGTCAGGCCCCAGGCGTAGAACGGCCGATTGCCATACGGGTCCAGATCTTGCGGCGTATAGCCACTTTCGTGGCCGCGCGGGTCCAGGAACTTAAGGCGCGGGATCTTCTCTACGTGGCAATCCAGGAACATGAACTGCATCGCGCCACCGTGTCGCAGACGAGGTAACTGCCACTTGGCGTCACACATGACCACCGTGTACTGCGGGAACGGGATCTTGTTGATCAGGCCGCCGCTGATCTGCGGAACGGGTTCGCCTCCGATGGTCGCGCCCGAGCTCCAGTCGTTGAACCAATACTCGGTGTAAAGGGGCGTGATGAAATCAGTCCCGCCACCAACGTAATCCGCCGGGTCGATATGCGGCCACCAGCCTTTGGCGAAGGCATCCATGTACCGTTCATCAGACATGCGGACCACGTAGTAACTGTCATCCTCCCGGCGATCCTG
>JAKSCY010000567.1 GCA_022360355.1 Chlorobiales bacterium | reverse complement strand
ATTATCCCTGATGTATTTGTGCAGTTTTTCGATGGTCGGTTTTTCCTCAGAATATGGTCCAATGTGAAGTATCTGAACAGCGCGACCCTCATCAAATGTTTCCAGCCGAAGCTTTTTCAGTGCCGGTTGAGGATTGTTTTTGCCGGTCTGTTCAACGGCTTTTTTGAACATTTCTTCGGTCACAGAATCCGCTTGCACGAGCATGATTGTCCATTGGAGATTTGATTTATCGTCAAAATCGAATTCGGTTTTGTCTTTTGTCCACCACAATCCTTCCAATGCCATAATGGCATATCCCTGCCCCGGCATCTCTTTCGCCAGGATTGATCTGAGCGTAAAAGCCACAGAATAAAGAGCTCCCACGGAGTCCTGGAATTCCTGCGAAGTGTTTGGATCACCTTTACCATCAACCATGAGGAATTTCATCACCGGTAACTCGACGATCGATATCTTCTCGGCACTGGCCTGGTAAAACTGCTGTATGGACTTTTGCTGATTTGATGAATCGTTTTCCGGATCATATTGTTTCACACCACTATTTACTGGTGGTGAGACAAACGAGATTATTATGATGAGATATATGATTTTATGATAGAGCATACCGTTCCCCCGAATTCATTACTGCTATTATATCAGCGTACGGCTACTTCCTGAAAACTATCGCTGAGGCTTCCTTACCTTTGGCGATTTTTGCTGTGGTTGCTTCCGATAGCGATGAGTTCGGGCTTTTGACTATTTTGAGATCATCCACCCAGATGCCTTTATATTCGACTGTGGAATCACTTTTGAAAAACACTGCGATCCAGACCTTGTTTATTCCGGTGACATCACCAAGCGTTGGAACATCGGTGAAATCCACTTTAGCGGTACTCCAGTTCGGCCAATCGTTAAAATAGGCCCATCCATGAAATTGAGTGCCATCGATTGATACGAAGGCCCCCAAAAAATCAGTCAGATCTTCGCCGAGCCGGTCTTCAGTTTTGCCCATGAATGAGAACGTGAATTCACCGCTGCGGGCATCGCTGAGATCGAAGGGCCCGTATATGGCCCAAGCCTTCATATCAGGTTTGTAATTGCTGTCGGAGTTAACAAGATTTCTGTCAGATCCCGCACACCAGATCGATGCAACTCCCTGGTTTGACTCGCGTTGGTCTTCGCCCCAGTAAGGCAAATCCGGACCAATTTCGCTGTTTGAATATCTCTCAAAATCAAAAAGCCAGGCGGTGTCACCGGGTTCAAAACTGGTTGAATAGATCACGGTGGTTTCATCTTTCTGTCCGCCCTTCCACTCAAGTGTCATGGTGTACGATCCGGATTTGTTGCTGCTGCGGACTCTGATGAAATAGGCTTTGCTGTTGCTCACAAGATGCTCAATCGTATTTGTTGCAGCAGGAGTTATATTCGAAACGAGACTGTTCCCTTTGTCATCCTCAAGACGTACGGAAGCGTCTCCGGGAGTTGTGACTGAAATTTTAATTGTTCTGCCGCCGCTATATCCGCTGATAAATTCGCCGCCATTAAACGTGAAATAATCAACGTCATTGGGTCGTTCGAATTTACCCTTGATGGTGGTGTTATTGCCAAAACCAGTCAACAGCGTAGCTTTTTTCCTCGAATTGCCGTGGTCATCGGATGACTGATACCTGATCCTGTCGATTTTCCGTTTGGAAATATTGCCTGCAGCATCCCTGAACCAGACAATCAGGCGTTTGCTGATTTTTCCGTTAT
>JAKSCY010000532.1 GCA_022360355.1 Chlorobiales bacterium | reverse complement strand
GGCCGTTCAGACGTCGCAGACAAGATTGTTTTTATCGATCAGCGCTTCTGCGAAGGCCTTGCCGAATGTCATGCACTCTTCAAACTCTTTTTCATGCGGTTTGAACTTGACCTTGACATGCTGATCGAAGACCTTGAGTTTGAGGTTGGTGAAGTTCGACTCGATGATCTTGATGCTTTCACCGCTCCAGCCATAGGACCCGAACGCTGCGGCAAGCTTGCCTCTGTCACGGATAGGGTTTATCGCTGCAAAAAGCTGGTAGATCTGCTGAACGATGTTCTGGTTGATTGTCGGTGAACCGACAATGATTGCCGCACTGTGAGCTATTTTTTCTTCGAGTTTTGAAAAATGCATGTTTTCAATGTCGCAGACATCGATAGTAAAATCACAATGCGGCCGTATACCTTCTGCTATTTTTTCCGCAATGATGGTTGTGTTCTCATAGGCGGAAACGTAAGCTATCAGAATATTCTTCTCGTTCGGAAGCGCAATGGCGCTCTGGGAATACTTTTTGGACAGGTCAACGTATTTTTTCCAGTCCGAGCGGAGTATCGGCCCATGGCCGGGACAGATAACCTTGATATCGAGATCTTCGATGCGCTCGATAGCCTGCAGCATATACTTGCTGAATGGCCTGAGAATTGCATCGAAATAGTAGGTAAAGGCGTCATCGAAATCTCCGGCAAGATCGTCGTACATCTCTTCATGGCAATAGTGACAACCGAATGAGTCACAAGTGAAAAGTACCTTGTCTTCTTCAAGCCAGGTGTAGATCGCGTCAGGCCAGTGCAGATTTACCGCATTGATGAAGCGGAGCGTCTTGTTGCCGAGATCGAGGGTATCGCCGTCCTTGACCGTCATTGATTTGAATTCGCCGTCTACAAGGTCATGAAGAAACTTTATCGCATTTGCGCTGCCGACGACGGTTGCATTGGGCGCAACCTCAAGCAGGTTTTTCACATTGCCTGAATGATCGGGTTCTGTGTGGTCAACAATGATGTATTCTATCTCGGAAGGATCGGTAACCTTTTTTATTTTATCGAGATACGTTGGCCAGAACTTGGCTTTTGAAGTTTCTACAATTGTTTTTTTATCCGCGTTGATGAAATAGGAGTTGTAGGTTGTACCATACTTGGTTTCCATAACAATATCAAATGTGACCAGGCCGGGATCGAGGATCCCTATCCAGGTTACATCATCGGTAACGGGAAGAACTTTATTATCAATCATTATTTCTTGATCTTGGGATTAAATGAAAAAAGTTATGAATTTTAGTGAATTTGTCTTAAAGGCATCTCTATACATTGTCGTGAACGGCTTGAGTTCAAGCCGAACGGGACATCGAAACCGGACTCCCCGGCAACGTCGGGATGAGAATTTCGTGCACCGCTCAACGAAGTAATCATGGCGCGTAGCAAATTAATAAAAATGCCCTTAAGTATACGTGCGGCAAATCCATAAAGTTCCTTGTTGGCAGAGAGAGCGTAGAAGGGTTTCTTTTTAAAGAAAATAGAAGTGCCCTTGGTTGCATGAAATAACAGGGAGGATTCAGATAAGTTATTTATTTAAAAGGGAATATCATCGTCATCGACCGAATCGGTCTCCTTGTGACGTATTTCCTTGATGAGCTCTATTCCCTCGGGAGAAAAGGAGAACAGGGTATCGGATGAAAAAATCGAACTGAAATCCTGTGGTTTGAAAAACGGGAGAAATTTCTGTGTGAACTCATCGAGCCTCTTCAGGTAAAACTGTGTGTTTTCATCGGGCTTTGAACGGTTCCATTCGTCGGCAAGCCGGCCTTTGTCGTAGTGACTGCTCTGAAGACCGCTCCCGGAAACATAGTAGGTTATCCTGTCTCCCTTGTTGACCGAAAGATTTCTTTTCAGTGCAAGCTCATAGGTTATCGATCGGGGCCTTTTGCCGGATTCCGTATCGGCTGTATACTGTTCCATGGTGTTTTTCAGTGTTTCCGTACGTGAAAAATCATCAATGGCCCACTGATGATTAAGAATCATTTCCTTGTATGACACGTACAGGTCGTGCAGTCCCTGAACATCTTCATCGAGAAGTTTTTCAAACCCCTTGCGGATAAATTCACGACCGAATTTTTCCCCGCTCCTGCTTATGAGCGATGAGCCTTTCAGTTTGATGGTGCCATCATAGTCGAGGAGGGCATAGTTTTTTTTCAGATACGAGATCATTTTTCTGAAGCGTCCGTCATAACCGATAGTGATTCCTTTCGGCATCACTGAGGAAACTTCCTCTACCAGGTTAATTTCATCTTTTTTCGACTGAATGTGAGGGGGCGGGACGAAAAGAATCCCGTCGGTGTCGACTTCAATAACCTTGCAGCCGCGAGACTCGAATTCCTTTATCATACGGCGTGCTATTTCCTGGCCTGTAGTTGTAACGCGATCGGCTTCCTCGTAGTCGTTGAATATACCTATACTGAAGCCGAGGTAACCATACATTGCATTAATCAGTATCTTAAAAGATGCCTGCATTGCATCATAGTTATTTGCAAGAGCGTTGTTTCCTTTCTTTTTTTCTTCTTTTGCACTTTTCTTCGCCTCAAATCGGAGATCTTTCAGATCGGTCAGTATCTTCGGGAAAATCCTTCGTTCATCGCTTTTGGGGCAGATGTCGTAGGAAAGCATGATAGAGGGGTAAAGTGATTCCACGTCAGCATAAACTATCGGGCCGAGTATCCCTTTCAGAAATACTTCCGTAAAGCCCCCGGTGTGCTGCTGTCCTATTTCCGGTTTCGGAAGGGAATGCTTCTCCTTGAGATATTCTCTTACAAACAAAGCTTCTATCTTCGCAGCGGGACCCATTCTTGACGTCTGGGCATAGGTATAAGGCATCATCCTTGTCATATAAAAGTTGTTGCCGGACAGCAGTGCTGCAATTTGTTCCGTTTCACGCACGTCATCGAGCGCATAGTCCAGGAGGCGTTCAGGATTTTTGTCCCAGAGGTCAGCTATTTCACTGTATTCAACGTATGTTCTGTCGGGAGACGCAAAACCGAAAAACTTTGCGGCCACCTTCAGCCCGTATCCGGGCATGGAGCGTTTGGCAACGTCATAATTCTGAACGAGAAAAAAGGTGTCGATAACGTGCCGGCCTGCTATATCAAAAAAGGGATAATCGATCGAGCGCTCTGCGAAACGGATGCTTGCAGGGTAACTCCTCGGTTCTGAACCGTCACGGCCGATCCTGAGCGCAACGCCATGCAGCTCGCACCTTCTCTGGATGTAGGACAGGTCAAAACTGAAAATATTGTGCCCTTCGATAACATCGGGGTCTTTTAACCGGATGATTTTAACCAATTCCAGCAGCAGTTCTTTTTCGGAGATCTCTTTTGTATGGATAACGTGTTCCCAACCCCTGTTGTCGCTGAGAGATATGATGATAATGGGGTCACTGCCAATCGATACTTTGCTGCGGGTGCTTTTTTCAGGCTTGTAATACGTTTCAATATCGAGCTGCATCCGGTAGAGGTCTTCAAACACCATTCCTTTAAAAAGTGTTTTGCCTGTCTGAAGAAGGAACTGTGTTACGGCATCGCCTCTGCTGTAGGTTAGATTGCTTGGAAAGCCTGAATCATTCTCTTCATCAGAAGATGAGCGCGATTTCGATGCTACATAATCAAGCGCATTTCTGTAGTTATACTGGCTTTTGAAAATGGCCAGGAATCGATAAAAATTTCCTCCCTGAAGCTTTATAAGCCAGTATTTTTCATCATTTGCCGGGGCAAACCCGTCGAGAAGCATTTCTTCTGAAAGAAAAAAAAATGGATAGTAGCTTTCATCACGGCTTTCCACGGCGTTTCCGTTCCTGATGTAAAGCCTTACTTTGTTTTCTGATATCTGGTGAGTTCCTACAATCCGCTCTTCGATGTCTTTTCCGAAAAGAAGCGTGTTCCGGTTGATGTTTTCCTGATAGTTATCGCTCATGATTGTCTGGTGTGACGTTGAAAAACGAACATTGACGATTGTAATGTTTCACGTGAAACATTGAATATGATACCGTTCTAACGGCCGATTTTTACCATGAGGACGGAGATGTCGGCAGGTGTAACGCCGAGAATTCTCGATGCCTGCCCTATGGTTGATGGTTTGTGCTTTGATAATTTCTCTATTCCTTCACTGGATAATCCCTTGATAACACTGTAATTAAACGATTCGGGGAGCCTGTGAGATTCAAGGCGGGAGATCTTTTCTGCCATAAGACGCTCTCTTTTTATATAGCCGTCATATTTGCAATCGATTTCCACCTGTTCCAGTACCTCCTGATCTTGCGAGACAGCAAAAATTTTCTCTGCCGCTTCCTGGCACACTGAAAGTATGGAAGATAGGGACACATTCGGACGTTTAAGGACCGCCGCTATCCTGGTGCTGCCGGCAACGGGAGGATTGTCCGGTGAAGTCAGAAGGGTATTGATTTCAGATGCGGGAACCCGTATGGATGCGATCAGTTCCTTGACCGATGCAATGCTTGCCTGCTTTGTCTGCAATGCTCTGTAAACTTTTTCCGGCAGGAGGCCGCATCGCTTCCCGTAAGGCATAAGGCGCAGATCGGCATTATCCTGTCTGAGAATGATTCTGTGCTCGGCCGAGGAGGTAAACATTCGGTAAGGTTCACTGGTTTCTTTGGTGATAAGGTCGTCAATGAGTACTCCTATATACGCTTCAGACCGCTTCAGGATCAGTGGTTCTCTGTTCAGAATCTTCAGAGCGGCATTGATCCCTGCCATGATACCCTGTGCAGCGGCCTCTTCGTACCCGGATGTCCCGTTGATCTGCCCTGCAAAATAAAGGTTCTTTACCGGTTTTGTCTCAAGCGTAGGGTGGAGCTGATACGGAAAGAAGTAATCGTATTCGATAGCATAGCCCGGCCGTATCATGGTGACCTCTTCAAGTCCGGGGATTGACCGCAGTCCTTTGAGCTGAATCTCTTCGGGCAGGGATGTTGAGAAGCCGTTGACATACATTTCATTTGTATCAAAGCCTTCAGGTTCGAGAAAAATATGGTGGCTGTTCTTTTCGCTGAAACGATGAATTTTATCCTCGATTGACGGGCAGTAACGAGGACCTGTTCCTTTTACTTTTCCTGAAAATAAAGGCGAGCGGTCGAATCCTGTTTCAAGAATGCGGTGCGTTTTGCCCGTGGTTGCAGTCAGGTAGCAGTTTATCTGCTTTCTTCCCGAAAGGCTCTGAGTGCGGAAGGAAAACGGAGATGGTTCCCGATCACCCTGCTGGGCAGCGACTTTTGAATAGTCGATGCTTCTGCAATCTACCCTCGGCGGGGTTCCGGTTTTAAGGCGTCCATATTTAAACCCCAGGTTCGAAAGGTCCCCGGTCAGTCCGGACACAGGGGGTTCTGCAATAGTTCTGCCGCCCGGAAAATGGTTCATTCCGATATGTATCAAGCCGTTGAGAAATGTCCCGCAAGCGAGGATGACTGCTTTTGCATTGATGGGGCGTCCTGAGCTTACGACTGCGCCGGTGCAGGTGCCGCCATCCGTGATTATGCGGACAACATTGTCCTGAAGCAGATCGATATTGTTTTCCTGTTCAATCACCCTGCGCATGTAGAAGGAGTAGAGAGTGCGGTCTGCCTGTGCCCTTGGCGAATGCATGGCAGGCCCCTTGCTTCTGTTGAGCATTCTGAACTGTATGCCTGTGGCGTCAATGGCTTTTGCCATTTCTCCGCCGAGGGCATCGATTTCTCTTGTTATTTGCCCTTTCGCCACGCCGCCGATTGCCGGATTGCAGGACATTCGTGCTATTGCGGAAAGATCCGAGGTGACGAGAAGGCTCTTCAGCCCCATGCGGGCTCCGGCAAGCGCGGCTTCGCAGCCGGCATGCCCCGCGCCTGCGACGATGATGTCATATGCTTTCATGAGTGAATGTGTTTCACGTGAAACATGGTGCCGTTGCTTGTTTTCAACGTTCCGGCACACCTCTGTATTCGGTTGATATTTTGCGACAGTGTGCCTGTTAATTTATTTTATTGTAATTATTTAGGTTG
>JAKSCY010000806.1 GCA_022360355.1 Chlorobiales bacterium | reverse complement strand
GGGAGCCATTTGTCAAACTTCGGAAGATTTTGATTGTACGCACAATACATGCAACTGGCATTACACGCCTGAAGCAGCTGGAATTCTATAACCCTGAACCTGTTCATGGTTTTGGCCTCCTTCCGACGGGTATTTGTTGGTCTATACCTTTTTTGGCGGAAAAGATATATCAGATAAAAACTAAAGAAATCACGAGACGCTTGAAGCATATAACGTATCATGCTTTATCGAAAGCGAAGTAAAACCCGTATAGGAATAAAAACCTGTGAGATGGTTCTTTAGAAACAACCGTTTTTTTAGCTGTCTGATTTTACAGGGATACATGAAACAGTCATTGTATAGTCGCTATTGCTGGGGGAAAAGATTTGATTCACTATCTGTTTTCAATAAAAAGTACGTAATTTTTAAGAAAAAGATAAGTTATTTTATCGTCGAGGTATTCTTATATGCAAAAAGTGCGGGCAATTACGACTGCTAACCGTTCCTTGAATACCGACGCCGAGAACGCAATATTTGTAAGGGTATCAGAGTTCCTTTTCCGTTACAATCCTTCCGTGCAACTCATACGCCGAACTCTCATCGATACGCACCATGCGGAGCTCTCCTGGCTTGATGCCGCTGCCGCCGGTCTCGATAATACATTCGTTATCCACTTCAGGAGCGTCGTATTGTGTTCTGCCGTAGGCGGTCGAGCCGTCAACTTCATCGATCAGGACTTCCGTCGTTTCCCCTTCGAACTGCTTATTGTTTTCTTTTGAAATGCTTTCCTGCAGTTCCATCAGCTCGCGTACGCGGTCCTGCTTTTCCTCTTCCGGCACGTTGTCTTCGAGGTTTGCATAAGCCGAGGTATGTTCTTCATGGCTGTAGGGGAAGCAGCCGAGGCGGTCGAAGCGGAACTCCCGGACGAAGTCAAGCAGTTCCTCGAACTCCTCTTTTGTTTCGCCGGGATAACCGGTGATCATCGTGGTGCGAAGCCTTATATCGGGGTTACGGTCGCGGATCGATTCCAGCAGGCGGATGGTTTCATCCTTGCCGATGCCGCGTTTCATCGAAGTGAGGATCCGGTCGTTGATGT
>JAKSCY010000330.1 GCA_022360355.1 Chlorobiales bacterium | reverse complement strand
TTCTTCTCCATGGAGACGAACCACTGGGGGGTGGCCCGGAAGACCACCGGCTCCTTGCAGCGCCAGCAGTGGGGGTAGTCATGGCTCACCCGGGCCTGGTGGATCAGGGCCTCCTTGTCGGCCAGGGCCTTGTTCACGGCCTGGTTTGTGGCCGGGTCGGAGACGTTGAGCCCCATAAAGGGCCCGGCCTCCTCGGTGTAGGTCCCATCGTCGTCAAGGGGGGAGAGGATCTCCAGGCCGTACTTGAGGCCGGTCTCGAAGTCCTCCCGGCCGTGCCCCGGGGCGGTGTGGACCAGCCCGGTTCCGGCCTCCAGGGTGACGTAATCGGCCAGGACCAGGACCGACTTCCGTTCGAATAAGGGATGGCGGGCCTGGCGATGCTCCAGCTTGCGGGGATCGAGTCGGGTCAGGATCCGGTAATCACCGATCCCGAAGTCGGCCATGGAGACCTGGAGGAGTCCTTCGGCCAGGATCCAGACCTCGTCGCCCACCTCCACGGCCACGTACTCCAGGTCCGGATGGAGGGCGATGGCCAGGTTGGCCGGGATGGTCCAGGGGGTGGTGGTCCAGATAAGGGCGAAAACCCGCCTTCCCTTAAGCTCCGGGGCAAGGTCGCCCAGGTCGTCTACCATCTCGAACTTGACGAAGATGGAGGGAGAGGTGTGGGAGCCGTACTCCACCTCGGCCTCGGCCAGGGCGGTTTTGCAGGAGTTGCACCAGTAGACCGGCTTCTTGGAGCGGAAGACCGAGCCCTGGAGATAGAGTCGGCCCAGCTCCCGAGCGGTCACGGCCTCGTACTCGTACTTCATGGTCTGGTAGGGGTCGTCCCAATCTCCCAGGATGCCGAGCCTTTTGAACTCCTCCCGCTGGATATCCAGGTACTTGCTGGCATAGGCCCGGCAGCGGTGCCTGATCTCCACCTGGCTGAGCTGGGACATTCTCTCCCCCAGCTCGGTCTGGACCTTGTGCTCGATGGGCAGCCCGTGGCAATCCCAACCAGGGACGTAGACCGCGTTGAAGCCGGCCATCTGGCGGGACTTGACCACCAGATCCTTGAGGATCTTGTTCATGGCCGTGCCCATGTGGATGTTTCCGTTGGCATAGGGAGGACCATCGTGGAGGATCCACCTGGGGCGACCGGTCGAGATCTCCCTGATCCGATGGTAGAGATCCTGTCCGTACCAGCGCTCCAGGATCTCCGGCTCCCGCTGGGCCAGGTTGGCCCGCATGGGGAAGCTGGTTCGGGGGAGGTTAAGGGTATCCTTGAAGTTGGGTTGGTCGCTCATCTGGTCGGCTCCTTGTATAGTTTCCGCGATCAAAGCTAATCGAATAGCGTTGATCGCTTCCGGCCGGCAAAATCAGGCTTTCGCCGGCCTTACGAGCTCTATCGAGCTCGGCGCGTCCGCGTGGAGGCGCTGACCCAAGTTGCATTCAAGAGCAACTTGGCCTTGGTCCGGATGCAAAAGGACTGATAAGGGCCAGAAAATAGCATAAAAGGTCCCAGTGTCAAGGTGCGGAGGGTGTTCTCCGGGGAATGACGTCGGGAAGGCGGAGGCCGCCGGGCCAAAGCAATCAGGGACGCCAGGTCCGGATCGGTTTTCAGGGGGAATAAAGGAGCGAGGTATCCTTCATCAGCCTGGTCCGGAGCCGGTCCAGGAGCCGACCCTCGAAGAGCCAGCCCTGCTGGGTCAGGAAGGCCACGGCCCGGAGGGTAAGGATCCGGCGCAGCTCGACCCTGGTCTCCGATTTAAAGGCCCAATGGCCGATCATCTTGGTCAGGAGCTCGGCCAGAAAGAGGACCCCGGCCTTTTCCGACCGGACCTCCCGGCCCCAGGGTCGGTGGTGCCAGCCCACGGCCAGGGACCACCCCTGGTCCAGCCCCCAATGATCCAAAAGGGCCTGGCCGAGCTGGGCGTGATCGAAACCCAGGGAGGCTTGCTCGGTCTCCGGCCAGGGATGTCCGTTCTGGGCCAGCTCCTCCAGGATCCGGCCGAAGGCGGGGGGGCGGTGGGCGGCCAGGAGGAACTTGCCGATGTCATGGACCAGCCCCAGGGCCAGGTAGCCCCTCCCCAAGCCCAGCTCCTCCAGGGCCAGGCTCTCCGCCAAAAGGCCCACGGTCAGGGAGTGGGCCCACAATCGATCCCATTGTCCAAAACCTTCCGGGCCGACGGAGCATTCCAGAAGGCCGAGGGCCAGGGCCAGGTCCTTGAGCCCTTTCG
>JAKSCY010000003.1 GCA_022360355.1 Chlorobiales bacterium | reverse complement strand
TGATGCACTTGTGAGCACTCCGATAGCAGAGCAAAGGGAATTGCAATGAACAGTTTGTTAGAAAAAATGACCAATAGTGCAAAAGCAGCAACGCCTGTGAAAATCATTGCGGTCGGCGGTTGTGGTCTGTCGATCCTTGATGGTCTGAATTCCCTTGCAGACATACAATTCCATTCAGTTTCAATAGATACCGACAGTGCCCGGCTTGCCGAAACTTCAAGTGACGACCGGCTGCTCCTTGGCGAAATGCTCACAGAGGGATATGGAACCGGCGGAGACGAAAATCTCGGCCAGCGCAGCCTCAGTGGAATGCATGTAGAAATTCGGGAATTGCTGGCAGACAGTAAAGTAAACATCATTGTAGGGGGACTCGGAGGTGGAACCGCCTCTGCCCTACTCCCGGAACTTTCCAAAATAAGCCGATCGTTGGGCGTGCTGACACTTATCGTTGGAACACGGCCTTTCAAATACGAGGGTGCATCGAAAACCATCGCAGCCAAACGAAAAATGCATTCGCTATTCAGAAGCGCAGATTCCGTCTTCATGATCAATAATGATGCACTTGTCGGCGAAAAGACCAAATTATCTGCTTCAGAAGCGGTCAAACGCTCTGATGCTTCTGTCATCGAAACAATCACCGGAATTCTGGAATTCATTTCATCTGATAAAAGAATGTTGCTGGACTTCGGCACAATCAAGGGTCAGTTAACCCGTGGCGGTCTCTCCGCTTTTGCAAGCGGAGTAAGTGCCATGAGGAACAATGCAATCGAAGCCCTGAAAGCCGCCCTCGATCAGTTTGCTCATTACAAATCCGACATTACCAAAGCACCTCGCGCTTTGATTCAATTCTCCATTGATGATGATGTATTGATGGATGGCGTAAAAAACGCCTTTGGAGTTGCTCAGCGAATATTCAGCAAGGATGCTCAACTGGCAATGGGTGTGATTTTCAACAGTACACGACAGGGCAAAACGAGAGTGAGCATCATTGCATCGGGCTTGCCACTGTTCAACGAGGTCGTCGACGCAAATCTTGCAATGGAAGGAACGGACATCTTTGAGGAAAATTCCAGGCCAGTCCGTGCAACTTCGCTGGGAAACTTCCATTCAAGCAGACAATTCCTTAGAGCCGGTGAAAGCCGGAAACCATTCCTCAACAGTAAAAAAGTTTTTAGCGCGGATCTGGAAAACGTAAAGATTTTGAATCCGCATCGCCTGAACGATGACGAACTGAAAATACCTGCGTATTTGCGCAGAAGAATGTTAAGTGAGCACTGATATGAAACCTGAAAAGAAAGACAGAACCTTGAATATGCTGTCTCGCAAAAGGACAGTGCGCAAAAAGGCGATGAAAGAATTGGTGAAATCAGTTCTGGCCGTTGAAAAGAAAACGATGCTGAAGGCCAGCTGAAATATGAGATGTCGTTGTTTGACAAAAGAGTTGGCTATCCTGATTTGATAGCTTTTCTAGGCAGCCAGTGATTCCCGGGAGGCAAAGGCCCCCAGTATGCGGAGTTATCTTCTGCCACGGTTCAGCACTTTCAAACTGGATAGTTTAATGTCCCTAGAAACGTCAGGGGCCGCCGTGTGGGTGGTTCGTCTTTCAAGGCGAACCACCCTGACACACCTTCCCCGGCGAGGGACAAAGAGTTTTCACTGGTGGTCATG
>JAKSCY010000774.1 GCA_022360355.1 Chlorobiales bacterium | reverse complement strand
TATACAATGTTGCCGACCTCACAAAACTGGCGATAAAAGAAGGTTTGATCAAAATTTAAACCTCCAGTCGATTAGTAGGCTTTTTTCCTATGCTTTTTTCAGGATTTTTCCTACCTTCGCGGGGAATATTCCTAATTGTGAATATGTTTCACTGGACCTAAATTTAATCAGTACTTGGCAGAACATGCACACTCAAAATGTAACTTTTGAAATCAGGGAACGAGCTTGCACACAGCTTGTTCCCTTTGCATCAAAGGATCCTGAAGTGAAAGAGAAAGATTGTGGCGAACCTGAAATTGAGCTCAACCTCCCTGCCAGAATTGCATTGATAGACTCCGGTACGCCAAAAACAGCTGTGGCCGCAGTCCAACACATTTCACCTCATGATGCCATTGTTGATGTTTCGCACTCTCTTCATTTAGGTGAAAAAATTGGATTCCACATCGAATGCCTCAATGAAGATCTCTCAGGGTTGTTCAACAAGACCGGGATGGTTGCATCATCTTTTGAAGCCATCAAAACCCGGGCCGTTGTTGACGAAATCCTGGGAGTAGATGGTGAGGTGGAAGGGATGAGAGTCAGAATTCGCTTTGTCGGCAATATGAGGTTTATTGAGAGCAACGCATTGGCCGAAGCGGACTGAAACAGTATCTTTAACTGAGGAGGAACAAATGAAAAAGCAAACCCTTTTCTTCATGACGATTTGTTTGATTGTCAGCGCCTCGCTGGCGCTTAGCCAAACCAGCCTGGGAGAAATAGGTGGATTTGTGCTGGACAAAGATGGAAAGGCAGTTATTGGCGCGACAATCAAAGCAACCAGTGAATCGCTCATGGGCGTGAGAAATGTAGTATCCGGTGCCAAAGGGTACTATCGAATTATTAATCTACCTCCGGGTAAATATACTCTGGCCATATCAATGGAGAGTTACGAATCCCAGGAAGTCCAGGGAATCAGCGTTCGGGCGGGAAAAACGTCTACTTTGAATGTCACACTTGAAGTTGGCGATTTTGAAGAAATCCTGGTGATTGAACATGAAGCACCGTTGATAGATACCAGTAGTCCCGAACGCAGCATTAACATTGATGGTGATTTCATAAACAGGCTTCCGCTTGCCTATGACAGAGAGTGGGATAACGTCTGGGCGCTATCACCCGGCACCGTTAACGAAGGGCAATTTGGTCCCTACGGTAACCGGGTAACAGTTCAGGGTGCGGATATTTTCCAGAACGTCTGGAACCTGGATGGGATGCAAATTGGTGATACTTTCACAAACGCCAATGGTGTTTATTTCTCTCCCGATATTATTGATGACGTGCAACTTGTTACAACGGGCTTTAATGCCGGTGTCGCTTCCGGACAGGGTGGTTATGTAAACGTGGTCACGAAGAGCGGTGGCAACGATTTCCATGGAACCGTTTCTTTCACATATCAACCTGAAAGCTGGAACTGGACAAACATCGAGGATGGAGAAGCCGCAAAAACGGAACTGTATATGCCTGAATTCAGTCTTGGCGGTCCCATCATGAAAGATAAGGCTTGGTTCTTCGGCAACTTCCGCCGCAACATTCGAAACGAGGCTTATGCTCGCACGGCTGCCGATTTCGCGGTATTTGACAAATTGGAATTGCCCTACCCGACCCAACAACGTGAAACAACGGGCAACAATATTTTTGGAAAAATAACGTATGCACTCACTGACAGCATGAAAATAGTTGGAACCTATAACTACGATATTGGTGAAGAGACAAATGCCGACATGGGCGGATTGTATGCTGATAATTCTGGTGTCGATATTGAACGTGGCGGGCAATATGCCAATCTTTCGCTCGAAGGTTTCCTTGGTGAGAATCTTGACTGGAGCATTAAGGGTGCCTATTACAAGGCAAACAATCTCCTCTTTGGTCCAGGAGGTTTGGATACCCCAAGTTATACTCGTTTCGAGGGATTTCGTTTCAGCGGCGGATTAATCGCAGGAGACGGAGATAGTATTTATCACAGTAACCGGCGCGGTCTTGCCTGGGGTTCTGACACGGAAGATGAACGCTGGGAATTTAAAGGTGATGCACGTTACTATCTGGAAGATTTTTATGGAAATCATTCCATTTCAGTCGGATTCTCGGGCATTCCCAAGCAAGTAGCATATTCTGATAGAGTTTACGCCACACCGGCACGAATCTACGAAACAAAAAATGCTCAAGGCC
>JAKSCY010000279.1 GCA_022360355.1 Chlorobiales bacterium | reverse complement strand
CTTTTCCCGATTCCTCCTTTTCCGTATATGGCAATAGTGCGGGGTTTCATACAGCTCTGTTAAAATTCTTCGCGGTGTCCGGTTCCGGTTTGTGACTCTATGAGTTGTCCTTCCAGTTGAGAACCATTTTCAGGCAGTCGGGGTCGTTGAACGCCTGATGGTATGCTTCGGCAAGATCGATATCGACAGCGCGGGAGTGGGTAAATATTTTTTTTGCCTGCAGCTTGTTAGCCTTGATAAGTTCTTTGACCCGAAGCAGATCGCCCTTTGCCCACTGGCGGGCGGCAACGAAGGAAAGTTCTTTTTCAAATGCTTGCGAGTAATCGATATTCATCCGTTGATAGTACCCTCCGAAAATCACCTTCCCGTGGAATTTCAGAAAACGCAAGCCTGTTTCGATTGCGCTCATAACACCGGTGCTGTCAATCATGACGTCAAACTCGTTTCCGGCGAGTACCGCGGAAACGTCCTGGGTTGACGGGTTTACTTTCAGATCGGCTGAAGAGTAGTCAAGGCGGCTCTGGTGAGGTTCTGTTGCTGCAACGAGTCTGGCACCCATATGCTTTGCCAGCTGAACCGCAAGAATACCCACGGCGCCCTGGCCGAGCACAAGGAGTTTTTTTCCGGCTACATCGCCAAGATCCATGAAATGCAGGGCGGTTGCTCCCAGTGGAAGGGCGATGCCGCATTTTGGATCATCGATGCCGTCAAGCACTGTAATGCTTTCGACAGGGCACACCACGAACTGTGATGCGCCGCCAAACGCAGCGTTTACATCTTCGTAGCCGAACGACCCCGCAATGTAGGCGTACTTGCCTATAAGGTTTTCGTTAACGTGAGCGCCGACCTTCGTGATTTTGCCTACTGTTTCGTAACCGGGGATAAACGGAAAAATAAAGGGGGGCGAAGGGATCAGACCTTCAAAAGCCATTTTTTCCGTGCCGGTACTGATCGATGACCAGTAGGTTTCAATCATGACATCGGTTGATGAAACCGGTTTCAGGGTGACGTTTTTGACCTCTATCTGGCGGACGTCTGTAAAGACAATGGCTTTGGCTTTCATGACAGGATCAGCTTCCTTCGGGTTGTGCATGGATTTTTCTTGCATGCCGTTTTTCAATGATGAACCGGATGAGAAACTGGGCGGCATTGATCAGATAACTCAGATAGGCCAGGAGCGCGGTCCAGATAAGGATATTCTCGTCCAGGCCCATATAAAACAGAATGAAATAGGATATGTGGACAACGATTGCTATGGTGCTGCCGACATCCTCCCAGAAAAACTCCGGAGCGAAAACGTATTCATCGAAAACATCTTTCTCAAAGAGTGCTCCTGTAAAAAATATCAGGAGAAAGATAAAAGTTTTCAGAATGACAAATATTGTTACCCATGTGAAATTGTCGATGGCGATTTCCGCCTTATAGAGAAGCGTTACCGCAAGGCCTGCAATGAAGATAACAAACTGTATGGGTGCGAGGATGACCTGTACTGTTGTCCAGACTGAGGCGTTTCTTTTTTCAAGCTGTTCGGGTGTATAACGAGGCATACCTGTAAATCTTGGCCGGTTAATGACACATTGTGTTGCAAAAAAAGTTCAGGAATATAGTAAAAATGCCCGGATGCCCCAATGTGAGAAAGGGAGCTAATGCAGCTCCCATTCGTAAGCGTTATAAAGTGTCGAGAGGAGGTTGACCTCT
>JAKSCY010000055.1 GCA_022360355.1 Chlorobiales bacterium | reverse complement strand
GCACTGGCCCAGCAGACGGCCGAGGCGACCCAGGAGATCAATGAGAAGATTACCGGGGTTCAGGATATTACCGCAGAATCCGTTTCAGCGATTGAAACCATTGTATCAGTGATTACGGAAATCAATGATATTGTCAATACGGTGGCCACGGCTATTGAAGAGCAGTCTGCGACAACCCAGGAGATATCAAATAATGTCAGCCAGGCAGCAAGCGGGGTGCAGGAGGTCAATAATAATGTCAACCAGGCATCTGCCGTCGCCGGTGAGCTGGCCCAGGATATCACCGGAGTAAACGAGGCTGTGAATGATATGAGCCAGGGAAGCCAGCAGGTAAGTGAAAGTGCAACAGAACTGTCGCAGCTTGCCGAAACCTTAAACGGGCTGATTGCAAAATTTAAAGTGTAAAAGAGTGACATCTATTAACCAAAAGCAGGAAAATACTGTGTGGTATTTTTCCTGCTTTTGGTTTTTTGATTGGCTAAGGATTCAATCAATCACGTTTGTTCCATAAAGAACATTGAAAATCCGGGATGAGATGATAAAATAGATAAATTGAGCAAAACGCCCAGAACAAGGCCAGTTTATAGAAAGGATACCGCGTGAAATCCAAAGCCCTTGAGGTCAATTTATCCGATACCCGGGTGGATGTCATCATTGACCCGAAATACAGCATTCTTCTGGAAATCGTATCTTCCTACGTCGGCATATTAAACCGGATGAATACCTTGCTGGAGGAGCTCTCCCATCCATATAAAAACTGGGAGTTCATATCCGGAGAAGCCCGCCACCTGGCACTGCACTATTTTTATCTTTATCAGGGCCATGAAAAAGGTGATGAGGCATTAACACTGTTTGTCGATATATTTTTAAAGGCGTTTGAGGCCGATGCCGGTCCCAAGGTGACGGCCGGGGCTGCCGATAACCTGATGCTTTTTCTGCAGCACATTGCCACAGAGTCCGGGGATGACCTGGACCGGTTTCTGCCGGTCCTTGAGTACGGGCTGAATTCAGTTTCATCCTATGATAAAGAGCTGCTTGCCTATTTTGTCAGATCGTATTACCAGCCGGACAAAATCGCCCGG
>JAKSCY010000248.1 GCA_022360355.1 Chlorobiales bacterium | reverse complement strand
TGCAGGAAGCGGTTGTATGGCCTCTGAAATTCACGGAGATTTTTCGGGCAACAGAAACACGTCCACCAAAAGGCATCTTGCTGCACGGCCCGCCTGGTACCGGCAAGACCCTCATTGCAAAAGCACTGGCTACCGAAAGTGAGGTAAACTTTATTGCCGTAAAAGGTCCTGAGTTGATCAATCAGTACGTTGGCGAGTCCGAGCGCAGTGTAAGAGACGTTTTTAAAAAAGCAAGGCAGGCTGCTCCGGCGATTCTTTTTCTTGATGAAATTGACAGCCTTGTACCGAAACGGGGCCGGGATTCATCGGAGACACGAGTAACTGAAAGGGTTATTAGCCAGTTGCTGACGGAAATGGATGGTATTGAAGAATTACAAGGGGTTTTGGTGCTTGCAGCGACAAACCGCCCGGATCTTGTCGAGCCTGCGCTGCTCAGGAGCGGGCGATTTGATCTTCTCTTTGAAATACCAGGGCCTGACCAGAAAGCCAGGGAAGCTATTTTTGTTATTCATACGAAACACAAGCTGCTTGCAGATGACGTCGATATATCAATGCTCGCAGAAAAAACAGAAGGCATGACTGGTGCAGATATTGCATTTATCTGTAGAAGAGCTTCGATGTTGACTATAAGGGAACATATCAAGCTGCTTGCCTCACAAGCAAATCAGGAGCCACAGCATCGCAAAGAGCTTGAGCTCTCCTCGTTATTCTTAACGGCAAAACATTTTGATGCGGCTATTGATTTACTCGGTGGTATGCATCCTGAAAGTAACCGGTTTTCAATGAAGTAATGTCCAAAGAAGGGAAGTACATCTATTGTATAGTTGCATCATCGCAGGAAAGAAATTTCGGGCCGATAGGAATCGGGGAGAGAGGGGACGAGGTGATGACCATAAGCTATGAGAATCTGAGCATGGTTGTGAGCAATCATCCTCTTGCCCGGTTTGTGCTTGAGCCAAAAACGATTCTTGCGCATGAAAAGGTTACTGAAAAAATAATGAAAGAATATAGTAGTGTGTTGCCGGTAAAATTTGGAACGGTTGCACGAAATGCTGATGAGATAAGAAATCTTCTTGACAGGAGATACCGGGAGTTTATGGACTTGTTAAATTACTTTGAAAATAAAATTGAATTAAATCTCAAATGCGAATGGAAAAGCATGGATGATATTTTTCTGAAAATTGGTAAAGAACATCAGGAAATTAAAATGTTGAAGGAAGAAATACAGAAAAATAATTGTGAATCGGATACCAGGAAAATGGTGGAATTGGGCAAAAGAGTAGGGCAGGAATTAATGAAAAGAAACGAAGAGGCAGGCGATGCTGTTTTAAGTGCGTTGAAAAAAACAGCTGTTGATTATAAAGTTAATAAGGTTTCAGATGAAAAAATGTTTTTGAATGCAGCTTTTCTTGTTGATTCCGGTCGGGAAAAAGAGTTTGATAATATTGTTGATGATTTAAATGAGGAATATGGAAATGCAGTGAATTTTATCTATGCAGGACCATTTTCTCCCTATAATTTTGTTGATATAACTATTTATCCGGAAGATTGGGAGGAGTGACGGTTATGAGCCAGGAAAATGGTTTATATCTATACTGTATTATCAGGTCATCGGAGAATGTATCGTTTGGTAATATCGGTATCGGTGGAAGGGCCGATGAGGTTAAAACAGTAGGATATAATGATATAAATGCTGTTGTCAGTTTGGTGCCATTAATGAAATATGAAACATCACGGGAAAATATGATGGCTCATGAATTGGTTATAGAAAGAGTTATGAGAGATTATGCTGTGCTCCCGTTACGATTCGCAACTGTTATGAATGATGAGTCTGATGTGAAACAGTTGCTAAAGGTGAAATATGACAGGCTCGTCGAGGAGCTTGAAAAAATGGAGGGTAAAGTGGAGCTTGGTATTAAAGCTATTGCTAAGAAAGAGGTTGTTTTTGAAGAGATTCTGCTGGAAAACAACGATATTCGAACTTTGAAAGAGAAAATTCAGAATTTGCCCGATGAAAAAACATATTTTGATCGTATTGCCATAGGTCAGATGGTTGAAAATGCATTGAAGGAAGAGAAAAAAAAATATCGAAAAATAATTCTTGAAACACTCGAGCCTGTGGCATTGGAGATGAAAGAGAATAAAAACTTTGGCGATAGAATGATTGTGAATGCTTCTTTTTTTGTGGATAAAGAAAGAGAGAGCCAGTTTGACGATTGTGTCAATGAGTTGGGCGAAAAATATGGTGATAAGATTATTTTTAAATATGTTGGAGGTATTCCTCCTTATAGTTTTGTTAATTTATCATTATAGTTTTTGAAAAATAATGGTGCACAACAAATTAATAGAGGTGTCTTTATGTTACTTGTCGATGATATATTGTTTGCTCCAATTAATGGTATAATATGGATTGCCAAAAAGATTGACGATATGTCTGAAAAAGAACTATCTGACACAGAAAAAATAAAAGAGAAGCTTATGGAACTACAATTACTCTATGAGCTTGATGAAATAACCGAAGAAGAGTACAATCAAAAGGAAAAAGAACTACTTGAATATCTAAAAGGAACTGAATAAAGCCATGGGCAGCACGAAAAAAAATCTCACCGACAAGCCTTCAACGCAACAACACGTTTCTCCACGGAAGCTTTCTGGTATTATTGAAGTGCGGAAAAAAGTTACGTCTTTTTTGGAAGAAGCATTAATTGTAACGTCTGTTAAAATTGTTAAGGCGTTAAAAACCGAAGATGGCTGGGAGGCTCTGGCTGAGGTTTATGAGGACAGTGCCTTTATTAAGGAACTGGGATTACAAACCCGTGTGAAGGATAAAAATCTTTATGAAGTGA
>JAKSCY010000649.1 GCA_022360355.1 Chlorobiales bacterium | reverse complement strand
CCGCGACCAGCGAAGAGGGATTGGAAATCCCCCGGGAACCATTCACAGCGCTCAACATCGCACTGCAGCGCAGAGTTCTACGCCGTGCGATTTTGAGAACAGCCGGCAGTTTACGCAAGATAACCTCGCGGCAACTTGAGGCAATCAGGCTGGCGGCTATCGGCGAAGGTCCTGCAGTTGACTTCGTTGGCTATCGCGCCTTACCGAACGAAGACCGGCTGGCAATTACCGAAATCGTCGAATATCCTGATTTTTCCTACAGTTATTCCGCTAAAGCGGGACAAACGGTGGAGGTAAAAGAAGTTGACAAATCCTTCGCCCTGAGAATAATTGAGGCGGGTAAAAGTATAGATATTTCAGGCTTGAGTGGACCAGGCAAAGCGTTTCTCGATGCCGATCTCACCGGCGATTCACTTGAAATAAGAAATTGGCTACCCGGTGACAGGTATAAACCACTGGGCGGACCCGGCCATCAAAAGTTGCAGGACGTGTTCGTGAACGCCAGAGTCGAACGGAATCGGAGAGGCGGTTTGCCGGTATTTGTGACGAAAGACAGAATTTGTTGGGTCAATGGTTTCAGGATCGCAGATGAGTTCAAAGTATCTGGGCAGACACGAAGAATATTAAGTATCGAAGAGGTATGAGATGCCGGAACTGAGCAAGGAAGTGCTGATAAGCGAAAAAGAGATTGCCAAACGCGTTGACGAACTGGCGGAAGAAATCAGTAATCGACAAGACGGCCGTCCGCTGCTCGTTGTTGGCATTCTGAAGGGCAGCTTCATCTTTCTGGCGGATCTTGTCAGGCGGCTTACCTGCCCGGTTACCCTGGAGTTCATTCGCGTTCTTATGAAGGATGAACGTGAGGAAGGCAGCCCGCGCATCATCAAGTATGATGTTCCGTTCACTGTCGAAGGCAAGGATGTCCTGATTGTCGAGGATATCTTCGATACCGGGATCACCATCGATTACCTGCTCGATCACTTCGCAAACCAGTCGCCGGCATCGACGCAGGTATGCGTACTGCTGGACAAAACCGAAACGCACAAGGTTGACGTGAAAGTCGACTATGTCGGCTTCGAAATTCCCAACAAATATGTTATTGGCTATGGCCTCGATTTTGAGGAAAAATACCGCGACTTGCCGTACATTTCATGGCTCGATAACGTCACATGGCCGCTCAGTTCTTAACACGCCCTCGTTTCAGGAGAGGAGGCACCATTTGAATTCCCGTATGAAAACACTGGCCCTCTGGCTTGTCATAATACTTGTTGTTGCGCTGTTATACCGTATTTTTATCGGAGCCGAATCCGCCAGCGATGAACTCGATTACACCACTTTCATGGGATATGTGGAACAGGGATATGTAGAATCTGCAGAAATATCCGGCATCTCCGTCAGTGGAAAATACAATCAGGCAAACAAACCGACCGGGACGACAAACGAACAGTTCACCGCGACTGTCCCGCCTTTCGACCCGCCAATGCACGAAGCGCTACGCAATGCCAACGTAAAAACCACGTATAAAGACGCCGGCAATGGTGGCTGGATGCAGATCCTGATCGGCTGGGCACCAATGATTCTGCTGATCGGAATCTGGATATTCTTCATGCGTCAGATGCAGGGCGGTGGAAATCGCGCCGTCAGCTTCGGAAAAAGCAAAGCGCGCATGCAACCGTCCGACCGCAAAAAAGTCACGTTTGCTGATGTTGCCGGTGTCGATGAAGCAAAAGAAGAACTGCGGGAGATCATCGCGTTCCTGAAAGATCCGAAGAAGTTCCAGCGTCTCGGCGGCCGCATTCCCAAGGGAGTTCTGCTTGTTGGACCTCCCGGCACAGGGAAAACGCTTCTTGCCCGTGCGATCTCCGGTGAGGCGGATGTTCGTTTTTTCAGCATCAGCGGCAGCGATTTTGTGGAGATGTTCGTCGGTGTCGGCGCCAGCCGTGTCAGGGACCTGTTCGAGCAGGGTAAAAAGAATGCGCCCTGTTTGATTTTCGTGGACGAGATAGATGCCGTCGGCCGTCATCGCGGTGCAGGACGCGGAGGCGGCCATGATGAGCGCGAACAGACGCT
>JAKSCY010000432.1 GCA_022360355.1 Chlorobiales bacterium | reverse complement strand
TCGGCGTTCTTCACCCCCTTGGGAGTTAAAAGAACGAGCCGATTTGGCCGCATCTGCTTCGTTGCGGGGCACTCGTCATAGGGTGACTATGACTTCGCACCCCGCGCCTTGCATCTGCAACCAACTCGACTCGTGAAATATCCGGGTTAGATGGATGATCAAGACTGGGAGTGGTCTTGGAACAATTGGCCGGTGGAAATTTGTTTGGCGAGTTGAAATTGGGCTGGCCTGGGCAAGTCGTCCAGGATGCCTTGGATAAGTACTCCAGACGCTGCCGCTAAAAACGCCGGAAACCACGGAATCAGAGCCATGGCCCGGACGGGGAAGAAGAAGCGAAGAGCCGGCCCGGCCAAAAAGACCAAGCCCAAGGCATTCCACAATCCTTTCCAGGACCAGGCCAAGCAGCTTAAGAAGCTGGTCAACAAACCCCCCTCCAATGACCAGACCCAAAAACCGGACAGCCGCGAGCCTGAGGACCAGGTCCAGGAGGACGAAAGGCTTTTCCTCCAAGCCATGGCCGGGGCCGTGCCCTTGGGCTCCGGGCCGGAGACGGCCCCAATTCTGACCAAGGCGGAGCCGCCGCCGGTGGAGGACGAGGAGCTGGAGGTTCTGGCCCAGTTGGCCGATCTGGTCTCCGGAGCGGCGCCTTTGGATATCCGCGACACGGACGAGTACGTTCAGGGCGCCCGGCCGGGGTTGAACCCGGACATTGTCCACCGCTTGGCCATGGGCCGGTTCCCGGTCCAGGCCCATCTGGACCTCCACGGCCTGACCCTGGCCCAGGCCCGCCAACGGGTGGAGGGTTTTTTAGCGGAGTCCAGAAGGCTGGGCTGGAGGTGCATTCTCCTCATCCACGGCCGGGGGCTGTCCTCGCCTGAGGGGAGACCGGTCCTCAAGCCTCACCTGGTGGGCTGGCTGAGCCGGTCGGGGATGAGAAAGCACGTCCTGGCCTTTACTTCGGCCCGGCCTTACGACGGCGGGGCCGGAGCAGTTTACGTTCTGCTGAGGAAGTAAACCGTGAAAACCACCAGAACCGTCAAAGAGGCCTGACCGGGTTCGGCCAGCGTCGAAAAGGAAAGTAGGCCGCCAAGGCCCATTACGCCTGGCCAAGCCGATAAACTCATGGTAAACAGGGGAAAATATCGGGCAGAGGGAATATGATAAGCGGAGAGGCCTCCCTGGGGGAGATCCTGGCCTACTTTCAGGAGAACGAATGGCCCCTTGATGAGGTGGACACCGCCGCCGGGCGGATCTTCACCACCTATCGTGGCCGGAACGTGGTCATGGAGGTGGAGGTCTGCCTCAACCTGGAGTGGAAGCTGCTTCAACTGACCCTGCTTCTACCGGAGATGGCCCCGCCCCGGCGTCTGGCCGAGGCCATGGGGGTGCTCAACCGGATCAACTACAAGCTGCCCTTGGGCCATTTCGAGATCGGCCCGGAGGATCGCCAACTGGCCTATTACGTGGCCGTTCCCCT
>JAKSCY010000011.1 GCA_022360355.1 Chlorobiales bacterium | reverse complement strand
GCCTGACACGGCCGTGATGGAGGCCTGCCGGAAGACCGGCCTGAGTGACCTGATCGCGCAGCATCCCAAAGGGCTCGACCTGCTGATCTCCGAAGGCGGGGCGGGTGTCTCGGACGGCCAGCGGCAGTTGATCGGCGTGACGCGGCTCATGCTGGCCTCTCCCCGGATCTGGCTCCTGGATGAGCCGACCTCTTCCATGGATGACCGCTTCGAGCAGCGTGTCATGAAGGCGTTTGCCGAACAGATCGGTGCGGAAGACACCCTGGTGCTCGTAACGCATAAACCGGCCCTGCTGCGCCTGGTTGACCGGATTGTGGTGCTGACGCCCGGCGGTGTCGCGCTCGACGGAGCGCGTGACCAGGTGCTCAACAGTCTGCGCAACCCCGGAGCCGCACAACCGCGCCCGTCCGCTCCAACAAAATCGCATCATGAACCGACAGGAACTCCTTGACCGCCTGAACCGGCTGGATTGGGCCAGTAAGCTGGTGGTGATCGCCGCCGTGATCACCGTGGTGTTTTTTCTCTGGGCCTCCATCGCCCGAATGGAAGAGGTGACCCATGCCCGAGGTGTGGTCATTGCCAAAACGCGAAACCAGGTGATCCAGTCGGCCATTGACGGGATCATTCAGAAGGTGATTGTCGAGGAAGGCCAGTCGGTCAGAAAAGGCCAGGTGCTCGCTCATATGGAACGAACACAGGCCGAGGCGGCGCAGAAAGACAGTTTCGGCAAGGTCGCTGCGCTTGAAGCCGCCCTGGCACGGCTCCGGGCCGAAGTGCTCGGCATCCCCCTGAAGTTTCCACCCGCGCTGGACGACTACCCGGAATTTGTCACCAACCAGGAACAGCTCTACCTTCGACGCAAGGAGGCGCTGGAAAACGATCTGCAGACCCTGCGTGAACTGCTGGTTCTGGCAAAAAAAGAGCTCGCCATGACCAGGCCGCTGCTGGAGAGCGGCGATGTCGGGCGCATAGAGGTGTTGCGTCTCGAGCGTCAGGTGGTCGAGATCGCCGGCCAGCTTCAAAAACGGCAAAACCAGTTTTTCGAGGACGCCCAGAAAGAGATGACCAAGACCGAGGAAGACCTGCGCGCCCAGCAACAGGTTCTTGCGGAACGATCCTTTACGGTGGAGAAACTCGATATCCGGTCACCGGTCGACGGGATGGTCAAGAAAATCAACCTCACCACACAGGGGGCGCGGGTGAGGCCGGGTGAGGTCGTCATGGAGATCCTGCCCACAACAAGCCGGCTCATCGTCGAAGGAAAACTCCGGCCCGCCGATATCGGATTTGTGCACGTCGGCATGCCCGCAAGCGTCAAGCTCGATGCTTATGACTACTCCATCTACGGCATGCTGAAAGGATCGGTAGTCTATATCAGCCCGGATGCCATCACCGAGATGGCTCCGCAGGGAGAACTCCTCTATTACCGGGTACAGATCCGTCTCGATGAGGATGAGGCGTTACTTCGTCGTGGCAAGGAGATCGATATCCT
>JAKSCY010000458.1 GCA_022360355.1 Chlorobiales bacterium | reverse complement strand
TTGGACGTCAGGGTGTGACCGGTGGTGGTCATGTAGACGTGCATGATGACAAAGCCGATCAGCATGTAGGCGAGCAGTGTATGAATAACCGCTATGGGTTCGATCCAGTCGGGGTTCATGCCGAGCGCGACAAGCTCGTTGAAGTAGAAATAGGCAAACCCGAAGACGATCTGGAGCGGCAGCCCGACAAGGGTCAGCATCAGGTAGGTAATGCGCTGCAGCGGATTCAACCGGGATATTTCATTTTTCTTGAACGGGTGCGGTTCGTTCTTGAATATTCCGATCATGTAGTAGTGGATCTGCATAAAAATTTTTTCGAGGATGTTCCCTTCGGTAAGGTACTGACGAAAGTCTCCCGTGGTGATGTACCAGAAAAAAGCAAGCACGATAAACGTTACCAGCCCCCAGGCCAGCGCGTTGTGCACATGAAACGCCGTCTCATACCCCATCAACCGGAATAATCCGTGGACTTCGAGGCCGGTCACCAGCAAAGAAAAAATGATCAATGCCTGCATCCAGTGCCAGAACCGCTGAAACCTTGCGTACAGATACACTTTTCTCATAGTTCACCATCCTGCGCTCTGCGTTTATTGGAAACAAACCTCATGAAACCGTGAACCCCTACTCCTCCCAGTGATGCAACGATAACCAGGAAACCCAGAATCTCGACAAACCCGTTGGCATCCCTGCCGGGCAGATAGAAGCCCCCCAGCCTTTCAAGCCGTCCTCCCCTGGAATGACAATCCACACAGCTTAGGGCCTTATCTTTGGGAGAAACCATGTGGGAAATCGGCCAGTACATTTCGGTCTCGACAAAATCGTACTTTCCGCTGTACTCGAGTCCGGCATATTCCATCCCCTCGGTAATGGCCCTGTCCCAGTCGAAATCAGACCAGTATGCCCCGCTTCCTTTCGCTCCGAACAGCTTGGGTTTGACGAAACGCTTGAGTTCGGAATCGTAAGGCTGCTTCCCGCGATGAACTTTGAAAGGCCAGATTCGTGAAAGGGTGTCACGCGGCTCACCGTCCGGATGATTGATCGCCACAACGCCGGAATCATCGATTTCGGTCAGAAACGTTACATAGTTCATCTCCCCGTTGAACCATCTGTACTCCGGCGCGATATCCTTCGCCCATTCGAACCGGCCTTTCTTTGTCAGGTAAACCGGCATTCCCGTGGAATCTTTCAGGGTTATATGCCTTCCTGCCGTATCATGTTTTCCGGCCTGTGACCAGTCCCACCAGACCTTGGTGGGGCGCTCTTTTGCAATGGCCGGAATATGGCAGGTTTCACAGGCAACCTTGTCAATGTGGTCATTGAGTTTCTTGTAATCTTGGTGGGGTTGGATACCGTGACAGGAAGCGCACGTTGTCGGATAATCATCCGGAAGGGGATAATCAAAACCATGCATGTCACGTGCCGTCGGCTCGTAACGACTGCCGGGGACATGATGACCTTCCGTCTTGTGACAGTCGATGCAGGTCATGTTGAGTTCATCCTTGCCGGAAGCCATGTGCACGTCTGTTGCTTCAGTCGGCTCAAGCAGGGAGTTGTCGAGGTCACCATGTTTTACCGCATCACCGCCCCCGCCTTCGAAGTGACAGATACCGCAGTTATGACGATCCGGATTGGCAACATGCTGCGCAACGTAGGAGAGATCGACTCTTTTGAACAGCTTTTTGCCGCCAAAAACCTTGTCCTTGTATGGAGGATGGCCCGCTCCGGCAGGAAATTTCCTGTAGGTTCCTGTAGCGTCATGACAAACCAGACAGTCAACCTGTTTCTCACTGGTAAAATCGAATGTCCGGTCTTTCCAGCCGTAACCGATATGACATGAGGTACACCGGGGCTCATTACTCTCGACCGATATACAGAAGTTGTTGACAACGTGCTGCTTACCGAGCATCTTCCCGTCTTTCATAAGCACTTCCCATGTCCAGTGCTTTGTACGGTGAATCTGCTTGGCTGCTTCCGTATGACAGCGCAGGCAGGCTGCCGTAACTTCCGGGCCGCTTTTGAACTCCTTTTT
The DNA here is from genome assembly GCA_022360355.1 of Chlorobiales bacterium. Classification (GTDB taxonomy): domain Bacteria; phylum Bacteroidota; class Chlorobiia; order Chlorobiales; family Chlorobiaceae; genus Prosthecochloris. The sequence goes on along the minus strand of JAKSCY010000458.1, from coordinate 4,803 downwards.
CAGCTCGTCGAATTTCGTGTGGTCCGCGGTTGAACGCAAGAGGGAATCAACAGGAGGATGAAACGTCTCGGCAAAAAGAGGCGAAACAGCAAACAGAAAGACAATAACCAGGCTTAAACCTACGCCCAACATTTTTTTCATAATGCACACCCTTGCTTACTTACAGAACAAACTGTCGTCAGGATGCCTTGAGTATGTGCCGTGCGATTTACTCCTCGAATCCCGATACAATCGGGACGCTCACGGCAATTAAACAGAGCCCTCCCTTAGAAGGCAATGTACACATATCACCATAAAAAACAACAAGTTAACAATTGTTGCGGACAACAAAAAAAGCGCATAGGGACTGTTTTGCCCTTATGCGCTCCATAAGTATAACGGCCTATACGTTTATGCTTTGATCAGGCTCTTTTGCTGTGATCAACCGCCTTGAGAATCTTCAGGTTCAGCACAACAAACCGCCAGAACTGGTAGATTTTGTTCTGCATCAGGAACCTATCGAACTTTGTTGGTCTCATGGTTTGCCTCGCATTTAACGGGTTTAATAATCCTCTTGGTTACTCCGGAATCAACTGCCAGCCGATACGGCCTCTGAACTTGTGCATAAAGGTTGTTTCAACCATTTGCTTCAGCCATGCGCCGGCCAGTCCCCGTTCAACCTTGGTAACAAAAAGGTCTCTTCCTTCCTTGTTGTCGTAACGGGTATGATCAGGAACAACCGGATAGATGATCATCACGGTTGCCTGCCCGTTCCAGAGCGACTTACCGTTTGACGCGATACAGACTGCAAGCATTTCCGACATGCGTTCACGGTGGGTCATGCGTCCGCCCTTAACCAGATCGATAATGTTCAGCGCCACAATACGCCCGATAACACCGGAAATCATGCCGGTTCTCGGAGCACCCGGAGTGATGGTCATTCCGTTTTTCGTGGTGTGAGGAACGGAAATCGGTCCCGGAGGAGCAAAAGCAATGCCTGCGGCGAAGATATTTTTATAGAGCGGATTCTGATAGGTTGCCGGCCATGCGTCCGGAGTTCTTACCAGTTCATCATAACTCAGCCCGTAAATTCCATCGGCAAGAATAAACCCGGCAGGATTGGTGACTTTTGCAGAAATGTCTTCGCCGTTTTTATCATAAAACGGGAAGGTTACGCCTCGTGACTGCGGAATCAGCATTGCAAAATCGTACTCATCCTCACCGGAGTTGCCTTCGAAATCTTCCCAGTATATCTTTTTCTCATCAACCTCCTTGACGCCCCGGCGAACGGACTTTTCAAGCCCGAACTCGTCCATCAAATCCTCGATAAGGTCTCCTCCGCGAGCGATTCTTCCGCCACGCTTTACAACATTAATACCTCCAACACCGAAATCACCGATTGCCGGTTCATTGGTCAGGTAGGCAAGCTCGGCCTTGTCCCTGAGACCACGCTGTGTCAAGTCGGTATGAATATTGGTGATATACTCGAACGCCGCGCCCTGGCAGGCAGCCAGAGGGTGGCCTGTGCCGATAACGAGGCGCTGTTTTTCTCCTCGCTTCATCCTTTCGACCGACTCGAGATAAGCATTGCGAGCCTTGACGGCTGTATCGAAATGACAGATGGATTCAGTGTTTTTATCAGGCCCGAGTCCGGGAGTAGCCGCATAGTTCATGTGGGCACCGGTAGCGACAATGAGGTAATCATACTCGACGCTCACCTCGCCGCCTCCGTTTGCCTGATCAACGACAACGTAATTTTCTTCCGGATGAACCGAAGTCACCTTCCCCTGTACAAAATTCACGTTGAACCTGCCGTAAATCGGCTTTAACTTGAAAATGGTTTCATCCGGTTTGACTGCATCGATACCCAGCCATACCCAGGAAGGAACAAAACCGAAATAATCAAACTTGTGTATGACCGTTATTTCATGCTCCCTGCCTATGGCATCTCCCAGGTACATTGCCGCAGTATGTCCTGCAAACCCGGCTCCAATGATCGCAACCTTTGCCATCGCCTGTTTTCTCCGGTTATTCTCGTGGTAGCATCCCTGAGGGCGGGATGTCAGTAAAAGCTAAAATTGGATTTTGCTGATTTTTGCGAAAGAAGATAGAAAATAAACCTCATACTGCAAACCCGTATACCTCAAAGAGTAACACTGAAGGGGCCCCTTTTTTCTTCTTTTTCACACACTCTCCTTCCAGGTAGAACAGGTTTTTTAATACCTTTACGGTAAAGAATCAACCCATGTTTCACGAACCGACAACGGCATTCCAGTGGCAGAAACAAGAGCAAAACGAATACTTGCAATCGACTATGGCACGAAAAGGGTAGGCCTTGCCAAAAGCGACCCCTTCGGGAGTTTTGCTCAACCTGTCGGCACCTTCCCGCCTGATACAATCGTCGAAACTCTCGCGTCTTTCCTGCTCAATGACCCTTTAGAAAAAATTATCGTCGGCTATCCCCTTAACAGCGACGGGACAAAAAACCGTATGACCGGAGTGGTGGATAACTTTATCGGTAAACTCACAAAAGCTTTCCCGGATATCCCTGTTGAAACAATCGATGAACACGGCTCATCGAGACAGGCTGCAAAGCTGCTTGTCGAATCCGGCCTCAGCAGAAAAAAAAGACAACGAAAAGGACGACTGGACTGTGCGGCAGCCTGCCTGCTTTTGCAGAACTATCTTGAAAACAGCGGAAAAAAGTAGCCGGCCACGGGTGAAACACGATATTTCATGCTCAAACAGCCGCCCAATTTAGGGTTTAGCATTTCGAACAGGCTTGTGTATTTTGTACTTTGCGAATTGTCGATCATAGCCATATTCAGTACTGACACATGAGCACACCAGCAATACTTGACATATTCAGATCTTCCGGAGCGTTGCTCGAAGGACACTTCAAGCTGACCTCCGGTCTGCACAGCAACACCTACTTTCAGTGCGCCAAGGTACTTCAGTACCCTGAGCACCTCATGGAAATATGCAGGAACATAACATCCGCTTTCAGCGATCTGGACATCGACACAGTCATTTCACCCGCTGTAGGCGGCATAGTCGTCGGCACCGAAGTAGGTCGTCAAGTTGGGGTGAAAACAATTTTTGCAGAAAGAAAAAACGGCGAGATGGTTTTGAGAAGAGGCTTCACCGTCTCTCCGGGTGAAAAAGTGCTGGTTGTCGAAGATGTAATCACGACAGGCGGTTCTGTCGCCGAGGTTATCGAGATCATAACAGAAGCCGGTGCCGAAGTTGTCGGGGTCGGTTCCGTGGTAGACCGGAGCAACGGCACGGTAAAACTGGTGGAAACACAGTTTTCAATGCTGACGCTCGAAGTAAAAAATTACGACCCGGATAACTGTCCGCTTTGCGATCAAAACATTCCGCTCGACTCACCCGGAAGTCGTACCCTTCAAACAAGCTAACACCGGCAGGTATGCATAGAACCTGTATCAGCAGCATTTCCATTATAGGGCTCGGGTTGATAGGCGCATCTGTTCTGAGGGCGCTTAAAAAATCTCCGCTTGCGGCAAAGCAGCGCATCCTGTTCAAGGGTTACGATCCCTCTTTCAGCGAAAAGGATATAAAGCATATACAACAACTGGGTCTCGACCGTTTTGAGCCTGATAAAAAAAAGCTCTGTGATACGGATCTCGTCATTCTCTCCGCACCGGTCGAGGCAAACATAGCCCTGCTGGACGAAATCAGCAAGCTTGTACCTGAACACACACTCATCAGTGACGTCTCAAGCACGAAAGCAGTCATTGCGCAACGGGCCGCCGAACTGGGGCTCGACTTTATCGGCATGCACCCTATTGCCGGAAAGGAGCAGCAGGGCTACCATGCAAGCCATGACGAGCTTCTCGCCGGAAAAACAGTTGTAGTATGCGCCGACAAGAAAACTTTTGCCCGGGCCGATACAGACAACCTTCTGGAGCTTCTGCAGTCCATCAAATGCCGGATTGCCGTAATGACTCCTGAAGAACATGACAGGGTTGTGGCCACCATCAGCCACCTGCCTCAGATGATTTCTACAGCCCTTGTCAACTATTGCAAGGATGACATCGATAAAAGCGGCCCGGGATTTTCAACACTGACACGGCTCGCAGGAAGCTCCTGGGATATCTGGCGGGATATTGTGGCGACAAACCGGGAAAACATCGCCTCTGAACTCGTGAGCTTCAGCAGGGAACTGGAACAACTGGCGGATGATATCCGAAACAGCCGCATGGACATGGTCGGTCAGCAGTTCGAGAAAGCAAACATGCTGTACGGCAAACTCATAAACAAAAGCAGTCCATGAAATTCTCCATTGTTGTCAACATTAATCGTGAGGAGGCGATTGAGCTTGCCCGGCAACTCATGGCCTGGCTGGATGAAAAAAACCTCGACTATGTCGTCGATGCAATATCGGCGGAAAAGCTCGGTGTTGGCAGTTCGGCTGAAATCGAAAAGCTGAACAAGCTGTGCGACGTCTTTATCTCGCTCGGAGGCGACGGGACGTTACTCTTTACCTCTCACTACTCGGTAACAAAACCGGTCATCGGCATCAATGTCGGACATCTCGGATTCCTCGCCGAGTTCAGCAAGGAAGAGATGTACGGTGCCATCGAAAAAGTGCTTGCAGGAACATACACCATTCACGACCGCACTCAACTTGAAGCACATGTTTCCATTGATAACGAAGCGAAGCACTTCACCGCGCTTAACGACGTTGTAGTGGAAAAAGGCGCCTACCCGAGAATACCGGCATTTATCATCAAGCTCGACGGAGAGCAACTCAGCTCTTATCGTGCGGATGGCATCATCATCGCCACCTCGACAGGGTCA
>JAKSCY010000234.1 GCA_022360355.1 Chlorobiales bacterium | reverse complement strand
TTTGCAATGTTTAGATATTCTTGATCGAATTGGCATTTAAGACCTTGTCTAATGACAATTTTGGGATTAATAAAAGAGCGTGCTTAATGTTTAAGCAAAGCAACGCTCTTTAATGACTTAAAACTTAATTACTTCTTTCCGCTTCCTTTAAAATAGTCTTCTTTATCAGCAAAAAGGACGTTAAAGGTGGTTAAGCTACCATAAGCCCGTGTAATGTATTGCTGTATGTGCACCTTCTCCTCTTCATTTAATGTGGCCGATGAATTAATGTTCTGCTCAAGCACACGCAGGCGATCTCGCACCATCACAATCTTTTTAAAGAATGTCTCCATTGGTATTTCTTTAGGCTGGAGCGAATCATTTGACGGATACATCATAATTTTGCCACCAATCCATTTCTGACCCAATTCGACTTCGGCTGGTAATGAACCATATTCATCCAAAACAGATGAAATAGCCTGTCGCAAATCACGAGCTGTAATGGTTTCTGGCTTACCGTCATCGGGACTTTCGATGATCGTCAGATTTGTACTTGTTTTGGGGATTTCCATTTTACCACCATCCTCAAAAAAAACAATGTAGGCACCTAAAGTAATCTGAGCAATAATACCTTCGCCATAACGGGGGTGCTCAACGCGAGTTCCTACTTTAATATCTATTGTATCCATAGTTATGAATATTTATATTGCAATTAATACTGGCACGATATTTATTGCCTAAAATAATTAATCTAAATAAAATTGAATTAAAATGAAGAGACTATTTATTGCAATTGTAGGCTTGGGGTTCATGATAAGTTGTAAAACCACCCAAAATGCGAGTACCGCTCAGGTAAAGGAGCAAAAGCCAATAGAAGAACAGTTTGTAGAGGCTAACATTTGGAAATTAACATCCTTTGATGGTCAATTGCCCGATGCAGCTGGCTTTAGCCAAAAGACACCACAGCTGGTTATAAATATGGCTGAGAATAAAGCAGGTGGCAATAGTGGCTGTAATTCGTTTGGCGGCGAAGTTGTTGTTGAAGGTAATACGATCACCTTTGATAAGATATTTTCGACAAAAATGTATTGCGACGGTGTTCCCGAGATTGAGTTCTTTCAAATGTTGCAGCAACAATTAAATTTTAAGTTGGATAACAATGAGTTGCAACTAATAAAGGACGGAAAGGTGTTGATGGAGTTTAAGTTAAAAGAGTAAGAAAGGCAATTTTTCTTACTTGATTTTATTATTGACCTTCTATGTTGAAGCAAATTTAGATTACAACATAGAAGGTTATTATAGTACTTATCCTGAAAGAATTAAGAATGCTTGTAAGCATCAAATGACATTACATTAATTCTAAAATCATCGTAACCAATACTGGTACTAGTATAGTTAGTGTAATTCCACTAAAAATGGCTATAATGCCATAATCTTTACCTGTAAATTTAACTATAATGGGTAGTGTTGTATCCATTGCAGTGGCTCCTCCGGTAGCAATACCGGCCAGTTTGCCAAAATACTTAACCAGCAGTGGTACAGCAAGCAATGTGATGATTTCCCGGAAAATATTTGATAATAGGGCAATAACCCCCAATTCCTGGCTGTGTA